>JAFGDY010000037.1 GCA_016931895.1 Anaerolineae bacterium | reverse complement strand
ATTGCCTGAATAACGATGGATGAGAGCGGCCCAAGCCTCGTCCGGCCCGGAAAGACCTTTATCTTTCAAAATCTTTCGCCCTTCTGTTTGTCCTAAACCGGTGAGTTGGCGTGAGCGAACCGGCGAGACTTCTCCCTCCAACGGAGCAAACTCCCCAGGCTTTTCTCGACTGGTCAGTATCAAACAGCTCTGATGATTAGTTTGGCCTGCTCGCCTCAATAACTCGCCATAATCCTCATACCCGGGCTGGTAGTGGCCAGCCCATTCGCCTTCCTGCAAGATTGCCTCAGCATTATCAAGTACCAATAAACAACGATGCCGGCCCAAGCAATCAACCAAGCGTGATATGCTCCGATTGACACTGCCTGCTGTGTCGTCTTGGGGTTGATTGGACAAAATCTGGAAACACTCATTGAGAATATCTTTAACGGGGGGGGCATTGCGTAACGAACGCCAAATAATGTAATCAAACCGATGCTTAACTTGTTCTACCAGCTTTGCCGTGAGCGCAGTTTTGCCAATACCCCCCAGGCCTAGCACGCCAACCAACCGGCAGTGATCATCGACAATCCATCGCTCTAACTCAGCCAATTCTTTTTGTCGCCCGTAAAACATGCTTACATCAGGAGCCTCTCCCCAATCTCGGAGACAAGGTCGCGTCGCGCCAACAATCCCCTGTCGCAAGTCATCCAAAGCAAATGCTGTTTCGGCTCGAATATTCTGATTTGTGGCTTGGGTGGTAGAGGTATCAAGAGGATGATCAATGCTGCGACGTTTCGCTAAATACTCGTCAGCAACAGCGCATAATTCACCCCAATTTTGAAAGGGGAGGTCTTGATAGTCATGGTGTATGGCCCGGTTAGCTTCCTTTAGGAACGTTTGTTGGCAATCCTCAACCTCTTTCTCGCCGGCCAGGGTTAGTTGATCAATGCATAGCCCGACCAGGCAAGCCAGATAGCCTAAAGGAGGAGCCAGTTCTCCTCTCTCATATCGAACAATCGTGGTGCGATGCAAATGGAAGTGGGCGGCAGCCTTAGCCTGAGAGGAGAAAACTTGCTGGCGCAGCATGCCAACAAAGCCAGCCAAGTCATACTTATATTTTGGCAGCGAGCGAGACCTGACCACGTGTTTTTCCTCCATGTGTGCAATTTATGTAGCGCACCTGTGCGACGCAGGCTGATATTCTAAAAGCAGGATAGTTAGTGATGTTTCGGCCCAAACATCCTGATCCAAACCGGGCCACAGATCATTCGCGAGTGGGTTGAACGACGTTTCAACTGTTCAACCGAGGGATCCTTCATCTCAATGGCTCTCCTAATTTTACGGAAAGGGGGTCCTTCGAGATGTTGAAAAAGCGCATCATTGCTGTTCTCACGGGTCTGGCCTTGCTGGCCGCAGTCGCCGGTTCGTTGGGTGTGGTGGCTGACTCGCTGGGGCTGTCGGTGACATCGCAGGCTCATGCTTGTAATGTTGGCGGCGCTTCCGGTGGTGGCTGTTAGTTTGTAATTGCTTTAGCCTGTTGCAGTTTGTTAGACCCTTAGCCTGACAAGCTGCAACGGTATTTTATGAGTCGTGATTGTAAGTAAGGATAGCGTGCATCCCAGTTACGTGATTGGCTGAGATTCTCTAATTCATTCAGTTGCTCTGTTGCTAGCTGTTGATTTTCTCTCGCTAATTCATATTCTACTACGCCAATCAAGGCTTCGATTTCACCATACTCATTTTTTAACTTTCGACAGGCATCTAATCCGGCTTCCAGGTATCTTCTAGCTTTGTTCCATATTTTTTGATCAATGTAGGCTCCCCCCAGGCTGATCCATGCTAAAGCCAGCCCGATTGGATTTGAAGATTGCCGGAAGATTGCTTCTGCCTGCCGAGCCTGTGCTTCTGCTTGCACCGGCTCACCGCTTAACCTGTAAGCAACGCCCATATTTAAATAAATTAAGCCAAGTTCGATTTCCTCTCCAGTAATTCTGGCCTGATGAAGAGCTTTCTTTAAATAGTCCAGGGATTTTTTACTACATTCCATCTGGTTGTAAAGCAAACCCAGGTTGATGAACCCCCGCATCAAGCCATGATTGTCGGCCATAGTTTGCCAGATTGCGCAGGCACGCTCAAGATGCTGTTCGGCCTTGTCCCAGAAACATTTTCGGGTATATAGAACCCCCAGGTGATTCTCGGTGTGAGCGCGTCCGTGGTCACTATTGATGGTTTCAAAAATGTTCAAGGCATGACAACACAAAACCTCGGCCCGATGCCACTGACCTTGTTCAATATAAAGAAAACCCAGGTTGGTGCAGGCTCGCGCTTCCTCAAAGCGGTTGCCTATTTGGCGGGCCAGCCGAACAGTGTGTCGATGTTGGACGATGGCTGGCCCGATGCGGCTTTGCTGCTGCAACAGCCGGGCTAACAAAGCTGATAAAGTGGTAGCTTTGGCTACATCTTCAAGTCGCTGGGCCACTTTTAGAGCTTGGTCCAACAACCGGTTCCAGCTTTCCCAGTAACCACGCCTTTCCATAAATGAGGAGAATGTCACGATCACTTGGTAGACGCACGGCCAGGCTATCTCCAGGTCGAGGGCAAATGAAATGGCCTTGAGAATACGATCTCGCTCGCGGTCCAGGGCAGCGATGTCGGTGGATTGTTGGGTGACGTACTTCTGCCAGTATTGCACATTGGCCAGGACGTAATGGCGAAAAAGGCCGGAGAAATTTTGACCATTGGCCAGGTCGCTGTTTGTCATAAGGAATACCATGGATAAGAACAAAATCCAACGAACTTATCCATAGCATACCATGAAAATCTGGTGTAAACAACGTCAAGTAGAGAAACGGCAACCGTTCCGCAACTTCATAGCCTGAATTATAAGGAACGGAAAGTCACCCGCTCAAACAGATCTAAAATCGAAGTGGCTTGATGTCTTATGTTGAATATCACAAAATGGGGATACACCCTGACCAGGGCAACGTATTGATGAGATTTGATTTCATTAAAAATATCGCAAGGGGGAAATTGACCTCAAAGAAGCAGTCAAATTGTTTACCCGATTTAGCCCTTCTGGTTTGGTTCTGGCCCGATAGCGAAGCCGAAGCGCCTTCGAGGTAGCCTCATACAGGTTAGGGCACAGGGAAAAAATAATTATGTAAAGATGGCTCCCACCCCCATTTACAACAGCATGAGAGCCGCCTCTGTCAATTTCTCGGATACTTCATACTTTATTCGGCTTCATCCTTAACAAGGGATTAGACCATCGTCTAGCAAATCCAGTTGATGCGAGAGCTGATTCCAACCGTTGTTTTTCAGACGGTTCAGATTTTGTTTTAACTCATCTTCCATTGCCTTTTCTATCGCTTGCTCGATAGCCCGATCAATCAACTCTGCCGGGGCCAGGTCGGGTTCTGCTTGAGCCAAACGGTACGCTTCGCCAACAATAAGGGGCAGGGTGTTCGCGTGTATCTTGTCCCGGTAGAGATGCAAGCCGGTCAGACCATACTCTTGAACGACCCAATTGGCAAAGTCGCGCAACCCTTCATCGCCACAGGTCAGCAGGACGATATATTTATCTCTCAATAGATTTTTTCCCCCAAGTTCAGTCAAGCGCGCCTCCAGTTGGGCGTCATTCTCAGCGGTGATGAATAAGACGTTGGGGGTCGTCGGAAAGTTATCCAACGAGAAAGATATCTGTTCGTCGCTCACTGTCACACCGGCATCCTTAACCGCTTCCGGTATTTGGCGGGCGAATTCTCTCTGTTCATCATTCAGCGATGTCTCGTCGACCACGACCCCCAAGTTCTCTACCCGCGCTGGCGTCTGTTGGTCAAGATTTTCCTTGGCCAGTTCAGGATTGCCATCAAGGTAGACGACCGGCTCATTGGGCAGCCATTGTGACAGGCGAATAGCCAGCGCTTGTGAGTCCAACGGTTGCCCCTGGCCGGATTCATCACTTGGGGGGAAATAACTTCCCTGGTCATAATTCTCGCCTCCTTCGCCGTCGGGAATATCCGGCTCTTCGTCGGGAAAAATGATGGGCGGCCCATCAAAAGGAGGTTCCTGGCCGTCACCCCCGCCGCTTAGGGCGGCCTTGATCTTTTCCTCTTTTTCTGCCCGCCCATCTACCGGCCTTTCCGGATCAAGCAAAGCGTTGAACGTATCCCAAGAGATATCTGGAAGCGTAATTTCTTGACCACCAACCTGCCAGGCCGTTCCTTCGCCTCCGTTAATCTCATAGGCATAGCCAAATGTCTTTCCCGGTTCACTCTGTTTAGCCACGATGCCTCGCCGGATGAGGATGTCTGCGCTGCGCCCTTTGATGACCGATATCCACTGATCTCCCACCTGCCAGCAGGCCATAAGGTCGCGCGGATGGGATACTTCAGGCTCAGAGTCAGAAACTGTAAAGACAAACGTTTCATTCTGCTTCTCTCCCTTGAACCGAGAGGGGTAGACGCTGAATCGTTCCGATATCCGGAACCCGTTCTGGAACTGAATTTTGCCGCTTGATAGTAAATCGGCGTGAGCCATTGAAATTTGATCCCAACTCAGGCCTGATTGAACCAGCTTTTCCAGGAAAACAATCTTTCCCACGGCCTCGACCGCGGCCTGGTGGTTGGGCCTGACGAGGGAAGGTTTGGGTTTAAAGAAGCTGTTCAACCAGGCCTCGAAAGTGGACGGGATTTCGTTCAATTGAGCTTCGTAGTATTGGTTCTCTTCCTCTGTTGTCTCGTCCTCAGTACCGTCTGGCAAGATATAGACGTAAGAAACCCCTTTGTCCTGCAACAGGGCCGATATGCCGCCTTCTTCTGACGCGCCCTGAAAGTGGGCGTGGCCCATCAATAGAATGGCTACGTCTGCATTTTCCTGTTTCATCGCTGCCAGCGAGTTGTCCACCATGGGGAGATCTCGCTCGTCCGCTATCCTGAGAATCGGGGTGAGTGTTTTTTGAAATTCCTCATAGGCCGTCTCCAGGGCGGTTGTAGAAACAGATTCTTTGGCTGCGGTTTCCAACAGGTAGTCGTAGAATTCGATGAAGTCGATTTTTTCATCAATAAAATCGGCTATTTTCTGGTCCAATTCATCGGTGTACTCCAGCTTCTCGACCAGGGCGGAAACTTGATCAATCAGGTCTTCCCAGCCCTGCTGAACAGCCGGGTCATCGAGATCCGTCTCTTGATCCATTGCTGTCTTGCTCTGGTTCCACAGAGCCATATTTTCTACGCCGATTGTTTTGACGTCTGGCCCAGCAACGAGGGCGGCGTACTCGATGCCTGATATTTCGTGGGTCTCCAAAAAAGCCCAGGCCACTTCACGGCGGATCGTTGGGTCTGGAATGGCGTCGAAAAAGCTCGTATCCACGGCTTCACCGTAGCCCTCGATCAACAGGAGCGGAATATCATATTTAGCCAGCAACTGTTCCGCGATGCGAGCGACGTTCTCTTGCACCTTATAGCTGGCGTGATTCTCCCCAATCAGCACGATCAGTTGGCCACTGTTTCCGGTGTGCCGGGCCTCGATGGCGCCATAAGCCATATCAAATTCAACCTCTTCAGGAGATTTGAGCGGCTGGCGGGGGGGGGTAGGTGTTAGGATTGGAATAGACGTAGTGGAGGTTGGAGTTGATACCGAAGATGTGGGCAAGGTAGGAGGACTTGGGGACGTAGACGAAGAGACGGTTGTGTCAGGGGGAGGCTGTGTAGCAAGAGGCGTAGAGGTCGGTTCAAGACCGACGCTCTCGGGTGTTAGGGTGGCCTGACTGCATCCTGTCAGGGTTACCAAGGCCAATAGTAAGGCCGCTGCCAGAGTTACTGCCCAGAAATTCATTTTTTTCATGACTCTATCTCCTTTATTTATGCGTCTAAACAACTGCTTATTATGATGAGTCACCAACCGAAGACTGCCGGTTGTAGTAGATGGCACCCTTTTTATTGCCAAGCTGCCCTCAAACAATCTTATCCTGTAGCTCTTTGACCAGGGTCAAAGCCTGATCAAGATACTGGTCAGACCGGGAAGGCCGATTTAACTTATTCAACTGCCGGCTAATATCCTCATACAACGTTATAAGCTCCTGGCGAGCTTGTAATTGCTCCATGTCGTTTCCTTGCTCCAGAACCGTCTGATAGACCGCGCTCGCTTCCTGGTATAACCCGTAGTGCGCCAATATTCCTCCTTGCATCAATTGGCGTTCAAAGGAATCCATCTCCTCGTACCACGTCGTTTGCCGGTCTATCCACCGGGCCGTTTGCTCATCAACCAGCCAGAAGATGCCGCCCTCCCAACTTCTCAATTGTTTTTTCCCCTCGTAGGCATAGGTGATCCACTCGTATTGCGCACCCGGCTCAACCTGGTCTTTGGGCACAGTGATTTCTAGATCATTTGTTTCCCATTGCGCCAACAATTTTTGTTGTATATCAAACAGTTGGCACTGGTAGCGACGACCTGCGCCGGCCAGGCTGGTCCACCTCAAGATAGGACAAGGACATTGACGTAAGCTTGTAAAATGGTAAACAAAGCCAGGTTTGGATGGGTGGCCCAGGGCGCCTATCACCGAGGTCAATCGTTGTTGAGCCAACTTTTGAGTATGCGCCAGCACGTCGGGCGGCATCTTGGCGGCCGACCCCTGGCTTACCGAGGAGTCCAAGGCAATCACCAGCCCATTGTCGCTTAAAATTTGCCGGATCTCGCGGAGACGAAGCTGGATTGGCCCGGATAATAGCACCCGGACGGAAAGACTGTTTTCGTCCAAGGGGAGTTGATAGTGAAAGCGGATATGCCCACCTTGAATTGAAATACGTTCCAGATAGGAGCGCAGCCAGCTGAATACCTGGGTTTCAAGAGGTTCCTTCTTTTGCCCCAGTTCGTTTACCGCAGGTTTGGCGGAAGTCAAAGCCAGCATGTCTGCCAGGCTGAGAAGCGCCGCCAGCAATGCCGGACGTACTTGTTGGGGGCCACTACCTGAAGCTCTGTACTTTTCGGCGGCCAAGTCAGCTTCTTGATGTCCCAGACAAACCAGGGCAATCTCCGACACCGGATCTGCCGGCGTCAAACCCAACGAAGGATATAGACCACCGGCCAGGCTATTTTTAATCCATTCGGACGATAGCTCGTGATAATAGTCGCGTACCAGTTGAGCAAGTTGTTCCAGGTTATGATCATTGCCCGGCTTCACCCGATTTTGGAAAACAATGGCGCGTTTGAGCTGGGGAAAGTACCGGCCAATATCGTGCAAATATGCCGCCGCAATCAAAGTGAATGTTTCTAACTCACTTAGTTGCTTATCAGCCGGCAGCAACCCTATCAGATGCGCTAAATAGCTAATGACCTGGACAACGTGATGAAAGTAAGGCTGTTCTTGCGCTGGTTGGGTAGAGCGTAGGATTTGTATGATTGCTTGTTGGATGGGTTCCAATCTGGGGCCCAGGTGCTCCAGTGAAAACCGGGGCGTCTCTTTTTGTAATCCCTGAATTTTCCCTTCTATGTCCTCTATTTCTATTAAAATCTCAGGAGGCGTATTCAATCCCCGCAAGGCCTGTTGCTCTTTGAGTTTTTGTAACCGACGAGTGTAATAGCTGATTATCAGTTCTTGGGCGCTTTGGGACTCTACCCGGATACTACCAGAGATAAAGTGAGGGGAGGGGGGCGATTCCAACTGGTTTTTCTCGACAGGCAAATAGGTAAGAATGACCTGTCGAATATCTTGTATGGCGTTGCGTAACTCCGCAAAGGGTGGAATCGTGGCCTGATGTTCGGCTAAGTTTCGGAGATTCCTGTACGTTTTCAACCGTTTAACTAACTGGGCTTCGGGAGGAGGATTGGCATAGCGCTGCATGCCGTTGGTCAAATCATAAAAAGTAGGTTTGCTGATTTCCACTCCATCTTTTGATAATATCTGTCCTGCACAAACGTCGTACAAGTACGCCTTTAAGGCTAATTCTAAAGCGCTAACGCTTTGTGTGGCTGCTGTATTGAGCGCATTTTCATACTCAGGAATATCACCCGCGACCACGGCATCAAGAGCTTGCTGGAAAGACAAACAACCCCGGTTAAAGCGGTGGATGATTTTACCCAAATTGTGCATTGGCTTCAATACTCCCCACAAGATAACGCGCAACGCCGGCGCGTCGGAACAGGGCATAAGGTCAGAGCCGCCCACCGCTCCGGGCGCGGCTTATAGACGGGTTCTATACCTTGGCAATTGGAGCTGCTACGTCTCGGCCACTGCTTCCCATTTAGCCACCTCGTTGAGCAAAAAGGTTTCGGTCAAACGATGGATGCGATAACGACGATCTTGAAGATTTCCCTGAACCTCAACCAGAGAAAGTGTGACCAGTTGGTCCAAAGCCTTGTTCAATTGGTCCACGCCAAGCTGGCTTACGGCAACCAATTGGGCAAAATTGCCCTCTTGGGCTAACGGCATTGCCAGGAGCGCCTTTTGCCCCGCATCATCCAGGGTATGCCAGACTTGCCAATAGATATGGGTATACAACTCATCTATTCTTTCGCCTTGCGCCTGTTTAAGGTTTTCAAGCACCCGGGGCAATGACAAAAAACGGATCTGCCCCACAATTAGTTTAAGGGCCAGGGGATTTCCGCCCACAATACTATAGATACTTTCCAATTCAGCTTGCGAGGCAGCGGTCAATTCCGGGATCCGCCGCACGCGCGCTTCATCTCTGAGAAAAGTGAACGTGTCGGCCCGGCTCAATTCTCTCAAGCAGAGGCAATAAACGTCGGAGTAAGCCTGCAAACTGTGGCGACTGGTCAACAGAAATCTGGTTGGATTGGCCAACTGGCGGAGCGTAGGCAGCAGGGTTTGGTAGTCAATCACTGTTTCCAGGTTATCAATAACCACAAAATAGGAGGTTTCTTTAAGTAATTTAGTTAGCGTGGCCAATTTTGTCTGGAGAGAAGTCGAGAGGGGCGCTTCAGCGTTGAGCTGTTCAAGCAGGCTGTTAGCTAACGCATCTACATCAAGCGCCGGTTGATTTGTCGGCTGAAGTCCGAAAGGAGGGAGAAAGTCTTGTTGTTTGGCGCTCTTCCAGATGATGGCTTTGAAATAGTCGGTCAAGGCTACTTCACGAACCAAAGCCCCGGCCAGGGTAGTTTTGCCAATACCCCCGATCCCTTCAATTGAGATGAGCCATGGCGGCCCGACGGCGGCCAATAAATCCAGGAGCGTATTTAGCTCACTTTTAACCCCAACCAGATCCACTTGAACCGGAAGATTCAATCGCCTTTCTAATGTAGCCTGACACTCATTTCTGGCCTGACCTTCTAACCTGTGTAGAAGCGTAGCCAAGTGATGTATTGCCTGCTGTTGCCGTTTATAAACTGTACCCTCGGCGATATTGAGTTGTCGGGCAATGGTATATACCTTCATCTGATCCAGAAACCGAAGGCGCAATAGGCGGGCGTACTGTCCCTGTTCTGCTTCTAACGCCTGTAAGGCATCAAGAATCACCCGGTTGGTTGCTTCGCGGGTGTCGCCCGTTTCACGTTGAATTTGTCGGAAGAGATAAAGATCATCAAGAGGGCTGGTGTTTGTGCCAGGCTTGTGCCACAGTTTGAGGGCTGTGTGAAGATTATCCTTGAGTGTTGGCAAGGATATTGAATTTGTTGGAACGGCGCCTAAATCTTTCTGCCCCATAAAACCCTCCTCAATCGTGCCAGTTACCTCTAGGATACCATAAATGCCAACTGAAAACAATACAAAATGTAGAAACAGGTGAGGTTGAGGATAGGTCAGGATAGATTTTAATAATAAAGGTGGAGAAATAGATATAAAAGAGGGAGCACAAGATAGAGTTTTTAGGGTATGATGATTCTATGAGACCATACGATACTCATAATAAGGGCTTAAGCTTAAGCCTAAGTTAGGCGAAAATGGAAATATCGGGATTAAAATAGAATACCTATTTCGCAGGTTGTGTGCTTGATAGAAAAATGCGTCAATGATTGAATCGAAAGGTTAGGGTTTACTGATGAGACGTTTGACAATTAACATAAGTGTAGTTTTTGTTTTAAGCTTAGGACTAACGTCATCCTTGTTATGGTTATTCGGTGGGCAACCGCCTTCTGTTTATGCTCAGGGTAACGACGGTGTAAGTATTTACCACGTCGCCCTATCTTGCAGCGGCGTGCCCGTCCCCTGCTACACCAGCGTGCAAGATGCCGTAGACGCCGCCGACGACCCTGGCGACCTCATCAAGGTGGCGGCGGGAACTTATACCGGCATCAATAATCTGGGTGGAATGGCTCAAGTCGTCTACATCAGCAAGATAATTACCATTCGAGGCGGCTACACCACCAGTAATTGGACTACCCCTGACCCGGAAGCCAACCTGACTGAGTTAAACGCTCAAACCTTGGGCCGGGTGATGTTCATTGCCGGACCCGATGTGAACGTCACTGTGGAGGGTCTGCGCTTGACCTATGGCAACGCTACTGGCATAACTGGCGGGGAGGCAGGAGGCGGGCTGCGAGCTACGGAAGCTACGGTGACCTTAAACCATACCTGGATTATGAGTAATACCACCCCCAGTTCAGGAGGCGGCGTATATATGAAGGATGGCCTTGCCACAATTGAAAACTGCGCCATTCAGAATAACCGAGGGGAGGAAGGCGCCGCTTTACGCCTGAGTGGGATGAATGCTTCAATTAAACAAAGCGCGATCCAAGATAATACCGCTACAAGTGGCACGCCTCGGGGGTCGGTTATTAATATTACTGGTTCCGGGAGTCTGGTAACCTTGGTCAATAACATCCTTCAAGACAATAAATCGAATGGGGTGACGACTTTCGGCGCAATTTATCTAAAGGACGGCCAGGCCAGCTTGATCGGCAATCAGATTCTCAATAATACCAAGAGCGGCGGTGTTTATGCAGAGTTTGCAGGAGTTATCACTCTAACCAATAATGTAATCCAGGGACACAGTGATCCTGGCGTATTTGTTTACGCGACCGACTCTGTTCTGATCAATAATACAATAGACGATAATCACCCCGGCGTACACATTGATCAGGTAGGAGGTAATGTTACTACTCTGCTGGAGAGAAACCTGATCCAAAATAATCAAAACGAGACTTTTGGGGCCAAAGGGGGAGGCGTATATCTGCACTCCAGGGGAGCCCCTCTTACCCTGACCAATAATATTATTCAGGATAACATTTCGGGCCTGGACCCTGTTGCTCCTCACGGTAATGGCGGGGGCGTGTACATAGAAGGCAATAATATTATCCTACAAGGGAATATTATCCGGCGTAACCGGGCCAACGAATTTTGCCACTCAATTACGGGTTGCTTGAATCAAGGTCGAGGCGGGGGAATTTACGTGAGCAGCAATGCCGATGACGCCCTGCTGGTGAACAACATTATTACCAACAACCAGGCTGAAGGCAAAGGCTCTGGTATCTGTATTATTGGGAGTTCGCCTACGTTATACCACAACACGATTGCTAATAACGGCGGCCCGGTCGATCCGGAAGCTATCGGAGTCTATGTTGGGCACACTTCTTCCGGCCAGGTGTCCCAGCCCAAGTTCTACAATACCATCCTTGCCGGCCAGGCCGCGGGAATTGAAGTCAATGGAGATGACTCGAATATAGCCGTTATTGACGGTATTCTCTGGTGGGGCAACACCATTAATACCAGTGGTGGAGGAACTTTCCTGATCACTAACGAGGACACCGGCAATCCCGCTTTTGCGAACCCAGCAGGCTACGATTACCATATCGTAGGCCCTGGTTCGGCGGCGGTTGACGCTGGGATTGACAAAGGCACCACGAACGATGTAGATGGTCAAACCCGTCCCCACTATGGCGGTTACGACTTGGGGGCGGATGAATGGTGGCCGTTGGTGGTCGTCGAAACAGCCTCGCCGGACACAGTAGCGCCGGGAGACGTGGTAACCTATACCCTTGCCTTGACCAACACTACTGATATGGCCATGAGTGTACGTCTCACTGATACACTTTCTAGTTATGTAAATTATCTTGGCCCGCTGAACTGCAACAATGGCGATGGGGAGTATGCGTCTGGCGTTGTCGCCTGGACGGGCACCGTGTTCTCTACCACCCCTACCATTATCTCTTTTGCGGTGCAGATTGCCTCTGATGCACCCAGTATCATTACCGGTTCTGTGGTTATTAGTGATATTTATGGTCGCTTTCAAGCTGACCCTGCTCCGATTTTGGTGGAATCAAGCTCACGCAAGGTCTATCTACCGGTGATACTATGTCATCAATCATAGTGGTAGCTTTTGGTATCCACACGCCCATTTCAGTCGTTAACAGAGATGTTCTATGGCAATAACGAGAAGAACTCGCCTAACAAAGCATTTGCTACCGAGTTGCTAATCCTGGTTCGTTTTAGTGACGCCCTAGTAATTGAGGTTGGTTGCGCTCACAACGTTGGTTTTTATACCCGTAATCGGCAGAAACGCGGCGCTAAGTGCCTTCAGTCAGTCATCCGATCAATTTTCTCTATAAGCAGGATATAGCCTATGCCCAGAGCTGAAGATTATGTTTTTGTTTTGTGGGCAGACGAATTTGAGGAGACAGCAGCCACTATTTTTGTCACCGAACTGCGCCGGGCCGGGCTACGAGTGAAAGTGGTTGGCCTGACGCAACGGCGTTCAAACGGTATTTATGGCCTGGCTTTGGTTCCCGACTTAACACTTGATGAAACGTTGCCCCTGGCCCTTAACGCAATTTGTGTGGTCATTCCTTGTAAATCACCAAGAGTTAAACAGCTCAGGAATGACCCACGCTTGCGTGAGTTTTTTTATCAGGCGCACTCAAAGCGTGCCAGGTTTGTGATTGGGCAGTTGAATGAACCTGATATAGCCAATCTGAGGCTGTTTCCAGTATCTACAGACAATGTCATCGTTTATCCAGAGGAAGGTTTGGCCGAATTTGTGCGTAAATTGGCCGCTTCGTTGACAACCTCTGTTCAATAGAGGTGATATTTTGTATTGCAGAATTATACGTAACAGGAGAAACCAATGAAAACTATATCATACATTGTTGATCTAACCGTCTTTTTTATTCTTATCTTTGCCTTCGACATGAACTGGATTGTTGCATTCATTATCTCAGAGATTGTTGGCTGGTCTATAAGGGCAATGTTTGGTAAAGAAACCAAAATTGAGAAACCAGGTTGAGCATTTCTTTAGGACGCAATAATGTGGCTTGACATGACCGGAATACCAAAGCCAGATATTTTTCCGTTGGGCGCCTTACCCCAAGGTGGCAAGGCTACAAAAAACACGCCGGGCGCGCCAACTTGGGCCGATAACAAGGTCGGCCAGATTATGTTTGGGCGACTGACCAAAGAGAACAAAGAAATTACCACCCTGTACAACATTGGGGTAACTATCAACTCGAGCCTGTGCCTTGAAGAGGTCATCTCAAAACTCCACAAAGAGAGTAACCGCCTGATAGACACCTCAAACTTTGCCATAACAGTTTACAATGAGCGCGCGCATACCCTGGATTTTTTGCTTGTTTTTGAGCAGGGTCAGAAAATGAAACCTTTTTCGGTTCAGCTCTCGAATCGTCAAAACTTGAGCGATATTCCCCTTACCCACCAGATACCCCTCCTGGCGCGAGATATTCTTGAAAACAATGTCATTGAGAGCAATCGGCTTCGCTCTGAAAAGCCAATTCGCTCCTGGCTGGGGGCGACTCTTCTCAATCCCGCCTTGCCCCATGAAAATGCGTTGGGGGCTATTGTTGTTTGGAGCTATGAGCCTGATGCTTTCACCAATCGTCACCTGTGGCTGCTCTCGGCCATTGGCACTCAGGCGGCCATTGCCATCCGTAATGTCCGCCTGTTTGAGGCCGGTCAACGGCAAACCATGGAAATGGTAGCCATAAATAATGTAACCCGCACGCTTTCTGCCACGTTTCAACTTGACGACGCGCTCAACTGCATTATGAGCCAGGTTTACAATTTGTTCAATGCAGAGACGGCCTTGCTGCTTTTGGTGGAGCCAGCAACGGGCGACCTTGTTGTTCAAACTGTCCTGGGGAACAACCCCGCCTCGGCCAGGTCATTTCGTATTCGCCAAGGACAAGGTGCTGCCGGTAAAGTCGCCCTGACCGGCAAAGCCATTGTGATGAACAATGGAAACAAGCCGGCGCGCAACCTACTGTGCGCGCCGCTGGTTCTGTATGACCGGGTTATTGGCGTGTTAGAGGTGAGAAACAAAAAAGGAGATTTTAGCCGGAACGATTTGGAGTTACTCCAGGCCATAGCTTCTTGTGCCGCCATTGCCATTGAGAATGCCCGTTTGCGTGAGAATATGCTGGCCGAACGGGACCGGGTGATTGAGATTGGCGAGCAAACTCGTAAAGAAGTAGCCAGCGATTTGCACGACGGCCCTATCCAATTGGTCAGCGCCATGATGATGCAATTGCAATTCTGCCGGCAGGCATTGGAAAAAGACCCCTCTCTACTGCCAAAACAATTTGTCTCAATGCATGAGTTAGGCCAGCAAGCTGTTCACCAGATGCGGACGATGCTTTTTGAGTTGCGGCCACTGGTTTTAGAAACCGAGGGCCTGGTTGCCGCTTTACGAGTTTTTCTGGAACGCCGCCGGCAGGAAGTCAAAACAATCAGGCTGACCCTGACCCTGAAAACCCACCAGCCAAGTGGTCAGATTTCGCGGCTGGAGGATAAAGTCGAGGTAGCTCTCTTTGCCATAGTCCAGGAGGCAGTCAACAATGCCCTCAAACATGCCCAGGCCAACAATATTATTGTGCATCTCAAAGAATCTCCAACCGCCATCTATGCCACTATTGTTGATGATGGCAAAGGGTTTGAGATAGATAAGGTTATGCGCAATTACGAGCAAAGGGGAAGCCTGGGTTTGGTCAATATTCGGGAGCGAACCGAGTTGATCGGCGGCGAGCTGGCGATGAATTCTGCGCCGAGCCGGGGCACGCACATCAGCGTCTATGTGCCAAAAGCAAAAGAAGAGCGTATGCAAAAGCGGGCAACAACGGGGCGGCTGTCTCGTCCATTTAATACGTCGCCAGGCGAATAAACCCAGCCGCCAACGTATGAACAATGGCAAGGAGCAGCCTAAGAAAATAATCTGGTATTGCGGGTGAGCCGACGCTATCCAATAACATATCTTGCCAGGAGAAAAAAATGAGTAACATTGACGTGAATAATACGACAACAGATTCAGAAACAAAAGTGGCTATTGAAAAGAACAATCAACTGGACGATTGGGTTAAGACTTGGATTGAGCAAATTCAAGCAGCCCGAAAGGTGGTTAGCAAACGAGGCTGGTTAAGTTTTCTGATTGGCGGACTGGGCCCCTTTGTGATTGCCGGCCTTGTGTCCTTACTGGTCCCAAATCAAAGTGGAGGTATATTCTGTTGGGGGGGGACGCTAGGCATGGTTGTAGCCTGGCCAATTCTCCATAATCTGTTAGCCACCAGAACCAAAAAACGTTTTGCTCATCAATTGGCAATGGAAATCCGCCAAACTTGCGAAGCCGAGGGTTTATCCAGAACGGAGACAGTTGAAGCCTTGTCTACCCAAGTCGCTCCGGAAGGGATGCGCAATACAATCTTGACCACCGTGGATTCGGAAACAATGGCCATGCTGGGCATTCGCCAGCGAGGCCTGGCGTTTTTCGATAACAAAGGTAAGGCAAAAGAGGATGACGCCTTGAAGTTTCGAGCCATTACCCTGGACTATCTCTCTCACAAACTGTACGTTGAGGCCATTGCCGCTTTGGGGGTAATATCTACCATCTACGGGGAAATAGCGCCTCCCTTTGATACCGGTGTAAATGTGGATTTTCTAATCCAGAACACCTACAACCCGACCCAGCGGGTTCAATTGGCCACCCGCAAGGTATTGAGCAGTTTTGATTTTGAGGCTGACCTGAAGGCTATCTTGGATACAAGCACCAAACGCCGAGACGCCTCGCTGCTCAACTTCTTCCTGGCAGCCCAAGGACAAGGAACGGAGGAGATAGCGGCGTTGGCCGAGGCCAGTGAGGCCCTTAAGCCATTTATCCGTGATAAGGTCTTTATTGGCGCCTGCATTGACTACCTCGGTGATCGCGTAACCCGGCAAATCCAGGCTCTCCAGGCGCTGGTCTTGATTCCCGATAATCGCATTGTACCTTACTTACTAAAGGCCTTTGATTTGTTGCCTTTTTACCCTCAAGGCATTGATGCCCTGAGCCGCCTTGGTGAAAGCATTCATCCTCAACTCCTGGAGGCTCTTCTCACGGGTAACGCCAACCGGCGATTCAACGTGGCCTTGGCTTTGGGTATCATGAAAGTAGAAACGGCCAAGCCGCTCTTCACGGACTTACTGAAAACGGCGACTGACCCGGTGGAACGAGTAGGCTGTTGGTATGGCCTGGTGAATTTGGGAGAGAAGAAATGGCTGGACGAAATCATGCAGGCTTTGGATCACCCAGATAGCAACGTTCGCCACGCCGCGGCCATTGCTTTGGAGCATCTTTCTGAACCGTTGCCGGATGATGTCTATTTGCGCCATCTAACCGATACCCATGAAGTGGTGCGATTACGCCTGACCCGCAAATTAGGCGCTCAGGGAACAGATCGTTCGGCCTTGATTGATGCTTTGATCGCTCGCTTTGAGGACGGCCAGGAATCAGTGCGTTCGGCGGCAGTGGATGCCGTGGTCAAGTTAGGGGTTGAGAAAGTCTACGACCGGATGGTTAGTTTGACCCAAAATGGGAGAGGGGCGACGCGCGATTGCACTTATGAGGTATTGGGGCAATTGTCGGATCCGCGGGCGGAGCCACTCCTGGTTGAGGCGTTGCAAAAATACCAGCCCGATGATACCCGCCGGGCTATTCTCTCAGCCCTGGCCGGTCTGCAAGCTGTGAATGCTGCCGAGCAAATAGGTCATTATCTGAACAACAAGGAGTTGTCTGGAGCCGCATTCTGGGCTTTGTTGAGAATAGGTTTCAAAGATGGTGAGGCGGCGAGAAAGATATTACGGCAGCACAATGATCGTCCCCAAAAACTCTTTGCCCTGACCATCTTGGGTGATGAGGGGGCCAAGAGGCAATTTAAGGGGATGTTATCATCTTCCACCGACATCCAGACGTTGCTCCAGGCGTGCGACCATGCCCGTGTGCTCAGTAATCCCGATTTTGAAACTCCCTTGCGCAACCTATTGAGCTACAGCAACGAACAATTCACGCCCACCGACAAATACATCCCGTATGCAGCCTTCAAGGCCTTGATACACACCCTGCTGGCCAAGCCATAAGCTGTTCAAGTCAGAATACGCAGGGTCACATCTAAAGAAAGAAAGCGATTATGATTACCTGTCTCCAAACTGTGGACGTAAACAATGACAGCCATCCGGCGCGCGTCCCTATGTGGGGGTCGTTATCTGCCTCTAATGAATCCCTAAATCATTCTATATTTGTCATTCCTGTATTAGACAAATTGGTTATCTATGCTCCCCTTCACAATCTGGTCGCCCTGGTCGACCGCACCGCGATACTGCATTTGCGAGAGAGCCTGGCCGCCGGGAAAAAAGTTGGCGGAAAACAGTTGGACGAGATCATCCATGTCTTGAGTACCAGGGCTAACCCTGCGCCGGGGCCAAAGCAGGGAGATTTTAGGCCGGCATTCCTGGGGCTGTTGCCTACCCGGGGCTGCAATCTCTCCTGCCAATACTGCGGTTTCCTGACTTCCGACGAGTCTACCCAGGTGATGGACCTTGAAGTGGCATGTCAGGCCGTAGATTGGTATATGGGCATGGCGAGCGAATCTGGCCAACGTAATGCTGAAATCCACTATTTTGGTGGAGAACCCTTTTGTGTCGAGGAGATACTGGATTTGACCGTCAGCCTGGCCCGGATTCGGGCTGAGGAGATCGGGTGTACCGTTCGTTTCGAGGTAGCCACGAACGGAACCTTCAGCGAAAAGCGTTGCCAATGGGCGGCGGACAACCTGGACACAATTGTGTTGTCATTAGACGGGTTGGCCGACATCCAAAATTGGCACCGGCCTTATAAGAATGGACAGGGTAGTTTCCAGACGGTTGTCCGCAATGCGAAGATTTTATCCGAGGGCGCCGCTGGCCTCTTTTTCCGAGCCTGCGTGACCGATCAGACGGTGAACAGAATGTCTGAAATTGCCCGCTGGTTTTGTCAAAACTTCCGCCCCCAAGGGGTATGCTTTGAACCCGTTCAACCGATGGCCCAACCCGGCGCAGTTCGATTCGAGCCGCCGGATCCATGGCAGTTCGCCCACAATTTCATCCGCGCTGCCTGGGTTTTGGAAGCCTACGGCGTAACGCCTGTTTACGCCGCTGCGGATATCAGCGCCAGACGAACAACTTTCTGCCCGGTGGGACAGGATACGGCCATTGTGTCGCCCGATGGCCTCATCAGCGCTTGCTATTTGCTCCGGTCGGATTGGGAAGCTAAAGGTTTGAATCTGTGCCTGGGGTTCATCAGGGATGATGGCGCGGTGGAACTGGATGCCGAGGCCGTTGCTTCTGCCCGGAATCTAAACGTCTGGAACAAGCCCTTCTGTGCTCGCTGTTTCTGCAAATGGCATTGCGCCGGAGGATGTCACGTAAACCACGCCTTATCTGATGCAACAGGTGAATATGATCGCCTCTGCCTTCAGACCAGAATTATCACCTTGCGTAACATTCTCAAGGCAATTGGGCGGGAAGACCTGGCCCGTGACTTGTTGGTGGATTGCGAAGCGTTAGAAAAAGCAATCCGGCAGGCGTCAGACTTGTTGGTTGATATAGAGGAGTAAATGATGCCCCATAAAACCACGTTGCCAGATGACGAATGTCTCACCTATTGCTGTGCGCCGGCCGTCGCTTGGTTGAGGGACGCTGACCAAATCCTCTTAGTTGATCCGGCGAGGAAGCAGTTCTGGCCTATTCGCGGCGCAGAAGCGGCGATATGGGATTTTATGATCCTGGCTTATCCATACGAAAAGATTGTCCGTTTTCTGTCGTTACTTCTGGGGACCTCAACCGGCGAGGCGAAAAAGATATTTCTAGCCGTGTTACGTGACTGGCAGCGTAGGGGCGTCATTCAAGTTGTAGAGGAAAATAAACGTGGCGAATCTGGCAATCACGACCGTCTGTAATCAAAATTGCCCATATTGTTTTACCGTTGATTACCTGAACAAAGCGGGAAGACATCGGGATTTCATTGACCTCGAGGATTTTGAGAAAAGTTTGAGTTTTCTGGAACGGTCTGGCATAGATGAGATTCGACTGTTGGGTGGCGAACCAACCTTACATCCGCAATTCGTCGAACTGATTGAGCGGGCCAGAAAAACTGGCAAACGGATCATCGTCTTTTCCAATGGACTGATGCCCAAAAAGGTATTGTTTTATTTGGAATCGCTTCCCGTCGCTGAATGTACCATCTTGGTCAACGTCAATGAACCGAGGACGGTAAAGGAGGAGCTTCATAAACGACGGTATATGGCTATCCGGCGATTGGGAGAACGGGTCTTGTTGGGTTTCAATATCTACCAGGCTGATTTTCAGCTAGATTTTCTCCTGCCGATGATTACTGAGGCAGGCTGTAAACCCGCTATTCGTCTAGGTATAGCCCAACCCTGTCTCTCCGGCGACAATCAATATGTTCATCCTAATCAATATGTTGCTATTGGCAAAAAAATTTCCCGCTTTGCCCGCATTACGGCTAAAGCCGGGGTGAGCCTGGAATTTGATTGTGGCTTTGTGCGATGTATGTTTTCCGATACAGACCTGGAAATACTCAAAACTGCGGGAGCCGACGTGGGTTGGCGATGCAATCCTATCCTGGATGTAAGTGTTGAGGGTCAGGTGATCCACTGCTATCCTCTATCCAATCTGGGTAGCCTGCCCTTAACCCCGGAAACCGACGCGCCAGCCTTGCGAGAGGCCTTTGCCTCTCGCACCCGCCTCTATCGCCAGGCGGGTATTTTCCGAGAATGTTCTACGTGCCCGTTCAAGATCGCTGGCGAATGTCCCGGCGGCTGTCTGGCCGTCACTATCCGGCGTTTTCGCCACACCCCGTTCAGGCTGGCCATTCCCTATCAGGAGGCAACTTTATGACAACCTGGGTCATTCCGTACGTGGATCAACCACACTCTTTTTGGGAAGAGATTGCTAATAGATTCGGCCCATACATCAAGGAGGTTTATTTTCCCGCGCCCGGTGGGGTTACTGCCTCCGGCCGGGGCAAACAGCCGGAAGAGCTGATGGATACCTTCTTGCGAAATGCTCCTTTGCCCAAGTCGGTGCTGGTTAATCCCATTGTCCTGCCCCGGCCGGTTGAGGAGATTGGGCCGCAGATTTTGGACGTTCTAAAGCAATTGCATGGTGACTTTGGCGTGAGCCGGGTAACGGTAACCAGTCTGGCCCTGGCCCGGTTAATCAAAAAGACCCTCCCTGAATTCAACATTACCGCTTCTGTTTTGATGGACATTGCCACCCCATTACAGGCTTTGATGGTGCAAGACTACATAGATGCCATCGCACCGAGTAATCGACTGGTACGCGACATCCAGGGCCTGAAGCGATTGCGACAGGCTTTTCCGGGAGAGATTCGTCTTCTCGTCAACGAAGCCTGTCTCCCTGGTTGCCCCTATCGTACCCAACACTTTTACGAGATGGGTTATGGTCAGTTCTTGCCAAAATCTCTTTGCCAACAAATGTTAGACGAGCGCCCGTGGCTTAGATTAACTGGCGCCTGGATATTGCCCCAACATCTGGCTCATTATGAGGGTCTCTACGACAGTCTCAAGTTGGCCGGCCGGGTGACGCTACGCGAGCGAACCAAATACCTGACGGTCCTGGAAGCTTATATTCAGTGTCGGCCACTTCTGCCAGATGATATAGGGGGAGGGCCAGCATCGGTATTAGAAACTATTGGCATATCGGACGAATGGTTCGAGTATATTTTGTATTGTGATAAGAATTGTCATACCTGTTCGATCTGCCAGGATTATTACAAAAAATCAAAATTATTAAATACGGAGGGAAATAATGTCAACAGAACCTGATGGAAAAAAACAAGATCAAGAAGCAAAACAGGAAGAGGGGGCAAAGGAAGAACCCCAGGTATTCGCCGTGCAAAAGGATCTGACGGGTTGGCAGTTTAACCGCCGAGATTTCCTGGCCGCTGCCGGCGCAGCCACAGCCGCAGCCACTATGGCTGGATGTGGGGCGCAACCAGAACAGCCGGTTGCGCCTGCGCCTACGGCCACCCCAACAAAGATGATGATGCTGACCAAAACGCCTACCCCGACCAAGGTTCCCACGAACACGCCCGCGCCCACCAGTACATCTACCCCCACCAAAACCCCTACCAGAACCCCCACTAAAACCCCCACCAGAACCCCCACTAAAACCCCAACCCCTCAACCCATAGCCATTGTTAACAACAAAGAACTTAATGTGCGTTATGGGCCGGGCGTAAATTATGATATCTTGGGGGTAGTCAAACAGGGAGACGAATTATTGATTACCGGCCGCCTGGCGGACGAGTCTTGGTATCAAATTGATTATAACCATCAACAGGGTTGGGTTTATGGCGAGATGGTGATTGCTAAAAACGCAGACGATGTGCCCGTTATCGCCGATATTCCTCCTACCAACACCCCGGCTGCAACGCCAACGCCGGCTGCAACGCCAACGCCGGTTGCAACACCAACGCCGCCAGGCGTTCAGGGTACGGTCGCGCCCGGCCAAGAAGGTATTGAATACACCTTCACGAATGAAAACGGGGAAGTACTCACCTATACCATGCCTTGCGGGTCGCCTATCCCAGAAGGCGCAGTGTGTGTCTGCAACTGCGTGATCGCAGAATTACCGGGCCAGACAGGCAGCACTCCCCCAGATCAGGAAGGCATCAACTTCACCGGCCCCGGCGGTGAAACCCGCTGGGCGGCATGCGGTTCTCCCATCCCGGATGGCTGGACGTGTTCCTGCAACTGCGTCGCCCCGGTATGTGGTTGCCATGCGGACTGTTCTTGCGACAATCATAGCAGCCACTATTGGTATCCTTGTTGAGATGGTATGTCATTAGCTATGTTTGTGACAAACGACCGGCCGGCAAAGAGTCGTTCCCGTTGACTCTGATGTTCCGACAATTCAAAAAGAAAAGGAGAATCAAACTTGCGACACGGTTCACTATTGGTATCCAAACTGATGCTTATGGAGATTTTTACTATTCCAGTGCAGGATAAGTTTATTCTCTATCGGCCGTTGTTGCAATTGGCCTTCGTGGGAAACCGGCCTATGGCCGACTTGACCTTACGTTTGGCCCATCATAAGTCGTTTCCTGACCTGTCTGGCCAAGATGATGAGGCGGCAGCTTTTCTCAAATCTATTGGTTTTCTAAGGCCGGACCCTTCGCCTCCTCAACCACCAAACTCTACATATCATCCTACGATGGCCGTGTTACTCCTAACCAATCGCTGTAACTTGCGCTGCACCTATTGTTACGCCAATGGCGGGGAAGAACCTGTAGAGGATCTCTCTTTGGCGTTAGCCCGGGCGGCGATTGATTACGTTTACCAAAATGCCGTCGAGCAGGAACGTCCATATTTTGATCTGACCTTTCACGGCGGCGGGGAGCCTGTCCAGGCCTGGAAAACTCTGCAAGAGGCCACAAATTACGCCCGCAGTAAAACGCTATCCTGTCGCGTCTCGATGGTCAGTAATGGTATCTGGTCTACGCGCCAGCAGGCGTGGATTCTCAAAAACCTAAACAGCGTTAGTATCTCGCTTGACGGAGGGCCGGAAACCCAAGATCAACAACGACCCTTTGCCTCTGGCCGTGGCTCTTTCAAAGCCGTTATGCGCACCATAGAGGCCCTGGATAGAGCCAAATTCCCTTACGGCGTTCGCATGACGGCTATGGCCCCCTGGCGCAGCCAACTACCGGAAGACGTGCGTTTCATTTGCGAGGAAACCGGCTGCCCGGCCATGCAGGTCGAGCCGGCTTTCAATGCCCAGCGGGGCGAACATCGAGGGCCGACCGAGGTGGAGAGCGAGGCATTCGTAGCTGCTTTTATGGAAGCTTTTGAGATCGCCAAACGGGCCGGGCGGCAATTGACCTACTCCGGGGCGCGGCCCTGGTTGCTGACCCAGACATTTTGTACCGCCCCTTATGGCGCGCTCATCGCCAACCCGGCCGGTAATCTGGTGACCTGTTACGAGATTGCCAGCAAAAGCCACTCACTGGCGAAAATGTCCACGATAGGCTGTATTGTTGGCGGGCAGGTCATGGTGGATGACCAGGCCCGGCGCGCGTTCCTGGCCTACCTGGAGCAAAAGCAGACCAGGTGCCGAGACTGTTTTTGTTATTGGCACTGCGCCGGCGATTGTTACACCCGCTCTTTTTCCGCCGAAGCCGATAACACTCAGACGCCAAGTCCGCGTTGCGTGATGAATCGAGAGATCACGGCCCGTATCTTGCTCTGGTACATCATGGCCGGAGACGGCATCTGGCGGGGCCAGGGAGCGCATCCCCAAGAGGCCCAGTTGCTGCGCGCGTTTTGACAACGATAGGATAGTGAGGGTCAATGCCAACCACAACAGAGACAATACCCACGCGCTTGAGCGCAATCTATGAAGAGGTCAACCATTTCCAGCCAGAAAAATCCAACCTCAGTCTGCTCCGGCAGGCCTGGGAAACTCACGTGTCCCGGGCCAGGCAGCAAATCACTGGCCTTCATGTCGAAGCCGATGGGGAAATCCTATACCTGGGCGATCTCTCTCCCGGCTGCCGGGCCTGCAAGGAAGGCGCTTGGGACTGTATTTTTGTGACAATGGAATGTAATCTCAACTGTCCGTTCTGCTATAGCCCCCACGCTATTCCCCGTGACTACGCCGGCTCCACCTTTGGCGCAACCCCCGCCGAAATCGCCGAGAATCAGGCCAGAACACGCATCACCGGCGTCAGTTTTTCCGGCGGCGAGCCTTTTTTGAATCCCCAGAGATTGTTCGACTGGCTGGCTTGGTTCAAGGGCCGATATCCGGATAAGTATTACTGGCTCTATACGAATGGACTTTTAGCCGATCAGGCCTTCTTACAACGGCTGGAAGAATTGGGGCTTGACGAGCTTCGCTTCAACCTGGCAGCTACCGGCTATGACCATCCCCCGGTTATGGAAAACGTGGCCACGGCTGCTCGATTCATCCCCAACATCACGGTCGAAATTCCGGCCATTCCCGGGCATGCCGCCAAGCTTCTATCTTGTTTGGTGAAATGGAGTGAAGCGGGCGTCAAATTTCTTAACCTGCACGAATTAATGTACGAGCCAGGCACTAATGCAGCTTCAATGGTTGGAGAACGGCAACCCGTTGT
>JAFGDY010000036.1 GCA_016931895.1 Anaerolineae bacterium | reverse complement strand
CGTGTCATCGTTATCTGATTGTCTCCTGCCATAAAGGTATGGTTTGATGCTCAGGATGTCAAATGTTAAAAGTGTTAGTCAATGAGGAGTTTATGGACCAAGCACACATTCGCAACTTCTGTATCATTGCCCACATTGACCACGGCAAAAGCACCCTGGCTGACCGCCTGTTGCAAGCCACCGGCACCATCTCTGATCGGGAAATGCAGGAGCAGGTGTTGGACGGCATGGAGTTGGAGCGCGAAAAAGGCGTGACCATCAAAGCCTCGGCCGTGCGGATGCAGTATACCGCGGGGGATGGTCAAACTTACCAATTGAATTTGATTGACACGCCCGGCCACGTGGATTTTACCTACGAGGTCAGCCGGGCGCTGGCTGCCTGCGAGGGGGCCATTCTGGTGGTTGACGCCACCCAGGGCATCGAGGCTCAAACCCTGGCCAATCTTTACCTGGCCCTGGATTACAAATTAGAAATTATTCCGGTACTCAACAAAATTGACCTGGCTTCGGCCCGGCCCGACGAAGTAGCTCAGGAAATTGAGGATTTGCTGGGCATTGACGCGCTGGATGTGCTGGCCGTCAGCGCCAAAACAGGGGAGGGGGTGAGCGAATTGCTGGAACGGTTGGTGGCGCGGGTCCCGCCGCCCAAAGGCAAACCCGACGCGCCCCTGCGCGCCCTGATTTTTGACAGCCACTACGACGCCTACAAGGGCGTGATTGCCTACGTGCGGGTGGTGGACGGTCAGCTAAAAAAAAGCGATGCTCTATATTTTTTGGCCAGCGGCCGCACCCCGGAGCCGTTGGAAATTGGCATTTTTCGGCCCGGCATGCAGCCTATTGGCCAACTCTGCGCCGGGGAAGTGGGCTACATTGCCACCGGCTTAAAAACCATCCGCAACGTGCGGGTGGGCGATACTATCACCCTGGCCCTGCCAGAGGGGGAGCCACAGGTGACCCCTTTGCCCGGCTACAAGCCCATCAAACCCATGGTTTTTGCCGGGTTCTATCCCACCGAGGCCGAGGACTACAACGAACTGAGAGACGCCCTGGAAAAATTACAACTCAACGATGCCTCCCTGGTGTATGAACCGGAAACCAGCCAGGCCCTGAACTTTGGCTTCCGGGTGGGATTCCTGGGATTGTTTCACATGGAAATTATCCAGGAGCGTCTGGAACGGGAGTATGATCTGGATTTGCTGGCCACCGCGCCCAGCGTGGCCTACCAGGTGGTGAAAACCAGCGGCGACACCCTTATCATTGACAACCCGGCCGACCTGCCCGACCCTAACCTGATTGAGCGCATTGCCGAGCCGTGGATGCGCCTGAGTGTATTTACCCCCGCCGACTACATTGGCCCGGTAATGGAGATCACCACCCGGCGGCGCGGCGAGTTTTTGCAGATGGAATACCTGGACGAGACGCGGGTGCTGATGGAATACAAACTGCCGCTGTCGGAGATGATTGTGGATTATTACGACCAACTGAAAAGCGTAACGCGAGGGTATGCCTCGCTGGATTATCGGTTTGACGATTACCGGCCGGGCGATCTGGTGAAACTGGACGTGCTGGTCAACGGCGAGCCGGTGGATGCCCTGGGCATTATTGTGCATCGCAACCAGGCTTACCAGCGCGGCCAGAAGTTGGTCAGCAAACTCAAAGCGGTCATTCCCCGCCAGCAGTTTGAGGTGCCCATTCAGGCGGCGTTGGGCAAAAAGGTTATTAGCCGGGCTACCGTTAAGGCGTTGCGCAAGGATGTGCTGGCCAAGTGCTATGGCGGCGACATCACGCGCAAGCGCAAACTTTTGGAAAAACAGAAAAAGGGCAAAAAACGGATGAAAATGATCGGCAGCGTGGAGATTCCCCAGGAGGCGTTTATGAGCGTGTTGCGGTTAGGGGAGGAGTAGCATGAATTACGAATTTATTGCTCTTTCCCAGAAAACCGGCGACGGTTCAGTTTACCCGGCCGGTCACGCCATGCGCTGGCAGCCGGGCGAAAAATTGAAACTCCAGTTGCTTGTTTCCCAGGCGGCCATCGAGCGCGACTTTTATTGGCGTTTTAACAGATTTTTAATAAGATGATGGTACAGGAGACACATGATGCAACTGGCGCAACGAATGAACCGGCTCGGTTCGGAAACAGCCTTTGAGGTGCTGGCCCGGGCCAAAGCCCTGGAGGCTCAAGGGCAAGACATCATCCACCTGGAAATCGGGGAGCCGGATTTTGACACGTCCCCCCACATTATTGAGGCCGCGGTGCAGGCTCTGCATCAGGGTCAAACTCACTATACCCCCGCCGCCGGAATTCCCGCTCTGCGTGAGGCCATCGCCGACTATGTCAGTCGCAGCCGCCACGTTAAGGTCCAACCCGCGCAGGTGGTGGTTACGCCGGGAGCCAAACCGATCATGTTTTTTGCCATCCTGGCCCTGCTGGGGCCTGGCGACGAGGCGATTTATCCCAATCCGGGTTTTCCCATCTACGAATCAATGATAAATTTTGTGGGAGCCAGGCCGGTGGCTTTGCCCTTGCGTGAGGAAAAGGATTTTCGTTTTGATGCGGATGAGTTTTGCAGCCTGATTACCGACCGGACCCGGCTCATTATCATCAACTCGCCCCAAAACCCCACCGGCGGCGTTCTCATCCAACAAGATTTAGACGTTATTGCCGAAGTTGCCTGCGAGCGCGACATCATGGTCCTCAGCGACGAGGTCTATAACCAAATTCTCTACACCGGCCAACACTTTAGCCTCATTTCTATGCCCCAGATGCAAGCTCGTACCATTCTGCTGGATGGTTTTTCTAAAACTTACGCCATGACCGGCTGGCGGTTGGGGTATGGCGTGATGCCAATAGAATTGGCCGAGCAGATCACTAAATTGATGGTCAACTCCAATTCATGCACCGCTGCTTTTACCCAATACGCCGGTATGGCCGCCTTGCAAGGCCCTCAAAACAATGTAACCAAAATGGTCGCCGCCTTTCAACAACGGCGTCAGGTGATTGTTGACGGCCTAAACCAAATCCCCGGTTTTCGTTGCCCTGAACCGGCCGGGGCTTTTTACGCTTTCCCCAACGTCCAGGGCGTGGGGATGCCCTCTAAACCCCTGGCCAACTATCTTTTGGAAACGGCCGGGGTGGCTGTTCTGGATGGAGACTGTTTTGGCAGCTACGGCCAGGGCTACCTGCGTTTCAGTTATGCCAATTCAATTGAGAATATTCAGCGGGCGTTGGCGCGGATTGAGCGGGCGGTTAAGGAACTCTAGCCAAAAACCGGGCGGCGCACCTGAATTTGTTTTGGAAAGTTGTCCTATCGCATCTATCGTCATTTTTTCATCTTGACCACGAAATCTGCTCGTCCAACCAATTCCGCACGCCGTAGGGTTCAGCGGCTTTGGGCAAGGCGTAAAAACCGCCGTCGTAAGTAAAAACAAGGCGGTCATCCGTGCCCTCGCGGTTGACAATTCTCAAGCTCCAGTTCACCCCATCATAAGCTACGTAGGCAATCCACTCGCCGTCAGGCGACCAGCTTGGCAGGCCCTCCACCCCAGGATCGTGGGTCAATTGCCGCCGCCCCGTGCCGGCGGGATTAATCAGGTAAAGGTCCCAATTCCCATTGGCCGGACTCTGGTAAACAATCTCAGCGGCCACCGGCGACCAGTCGGGATGGGCCGCTTCGGCCTCCTCAAGCAGAGGGCCAAGCATATTGTTCCCGGTGTCCCATGATTTTACCGACCAGGCCAGGGCCAGCCATAACCCGCAACGATTGCCGGTCAGGTCGCAGCCCCGGTAAACAAACCGCTCGTTATCGGGCGCCCAGGCGGGCTGCTGGCCGGCAATCCGCAGTTCTTCCTCGTTGCTGCCGTCGGCGTTGATCAGAAAAAGGCGGGTGACGCCGTCGCCGTTGCGTCCGCTGTCAAAAAGAAGCCGCTCTCCGTCCGGTGACCAATCGGGATGGGCGTCTTCCCAAAAACCGCCCAGGCCCATAAACTCTGTGCCGTCAAGCGTGGTCACACCTAAAGAGCGGACGGGATGGGCCGGGGCGCAGTGAAGATAGGGGCTGTCCGGGTCGGCCGGTTCTCCCCACCCTCTAAAAGCCAGGCGTAAACCGTCCGGTGAGAGGGCCGGTTCGCTGATGTTGTTGAGGGACATAATCCGGCGGATGGCCTGGCATTGCGTTGGGCTTTGCAGGCAGTCGGCTACGCTGACAATATTCACCTCGTAGGTGCAGCGGGTAGGGCTGTTGTTCCAAAAGCTAAAAGCAATATGTCCCGTAGGCGCGCCGGTTTTAGACGGAGCAGGTGAAGAGGGAGTAGAGGCGTTCAGTGTGGTTATAGTCGTTGAAACATCCGGTATCCAGACTTTTTGGCCGGGATGGAGCAGGTCGGGATTCTCAATGGGGGTGAAAGAAGGATCGGCGGCCGCCCGGCTTGCCGTGGCCTCAATAATCAGCGGATAAGCGTTGCCGTCCCCCAAATACTTCTCGGCCAATTTCCACAGGGTATCGTTGAGTTGAATAATGTAGACCTGCCCCCCATTTTGCGCCTGGCCTAAGCCGGGGAGGGTTAGAAAAATAATCAACAGGATCATGGCCCACCAGCCTCTTTGGACCAAGTAGATTTTGTTCATTGTTTAAACTCCTCAATTCTAGCCTACCCTATTACCATACCGCTCCTGCCTTGAATGTCAAAATTATGCCTCAATAATCACTTCCTGAAGCCGGATTTTTACTGTAACCCGGCGGGTTCATTTTGCCTTGCGGCCCAATCTGGGTTACTATCCTCATCATCAACCGACTCTACGCCTTGTTTTGAGCGCAGGCGAAGGAACGGACGCAAGGCCGCCCATGGAATTTGGCCAAGGAGACGATTTGATGCGTGAAAAAGTTAAAATAGCCGTTATTGGCATGGGCAATATGGGTTGCCCGCACGCCAGGGACGTTAATGATTTGCCTAACACCGAGTTGGTCGCTGTTTGCGATATTGACCGGGCTAGAGCCGACATGGCGGCGGCTCAATATGGGGTGAAAGCTTATTACGATTACCGGGATTTGCGGACCGGCGCGGATTTGGACGCCATCCTGATTGCCACGCCTCATTATGACCACACCCCCATCAGCATTGCCGCTTTGACTCAGGGAACGCACGTGTTGGTAGAAAAGCCAATTGCCGCGCATGCTAAAGATGCCCGTAAAATGATTGCCGCCTACGAGTTGGCCAAAGAAAAATATCCCGGCCTGGTCTTTTCGGCTATGTTTATGCAACGCACCTATGGCCATTACCTGAAAATCAAAGACTTGATTGACAGCGGCGAGTTGGGCCAGTTGGTGCGGGCCACCTGGATCATCACCGATTGGTTCAGGCCGCAAGTTTATTACGATAGCGGCGGCTGGCGGGCTACCTGGGCCGGGGAAGGCGGCGGGGTGCTGCTCAATCAATGCCCGCATAATCTTGATCTCTACCAGTGGTTTGTGGGCATGCCCCGGCGCGTCACCGGCTTTGCCGCCATTGGCAAATATCATCACATTGAGGTGGAAGATGAAGTGACCGCCTATTTTGAGTATGATCATGGGCCGGTCGGCCACTTTATCACCACCACCGCCGAATCCCCGGGCACAAATCGGTTGGAGCTGGTGGGCGAGAACGGAAAACTGATCTTTGAAAACGGCAAACTTACGTTTTACCGCAATCGCCAATCCACGTTCAAATTTATTCGGGAAGCCACAGGCAGCTTTGACAAGGTTGAAAATTGGGTAATGGACGTGCCCTTTAAACACCACGGCCAGCCGGGACATAGCCTCATCATTGAAAATTTTGCCAACGCCATTTTGCACGGCGAGACGTTGATTGCTCCCGCCGCGGAGGGCCTCAATTCAGTAATGTTGGGTAATGCCATCATGCTTTCTTCTTTTCTAAAGAAAACGGTGGACATCCCCTTTGATGAGGACGCTTACGAAGAAAAATTGCAGGCCCTCATCCGGCGCTCCAAATTCCAAAAAACTGCGCCAACAATAGAAACCACCAATGCCGATATGAGCAGATCGTTCCATTAAAAGGAGCAGAAAATGAAAATCAGTATGATGACTCTGGGCTGTCCCCAGTGGGATTTAGACACAATTTGCGCCAAAGGGCGGGAATATGGTTTTGACGGGGTTGACTTCCGCGGCCTGTTGGCCGAAATTGACGTGACCAAACTGCCGGAGTTTACCACGGGCGTTGTAAACACCAAACAAAAACTTACCGACGCCGGTTTGGAGGTTAGCGGGATTAGTTCCAGCATCCAGGTTTGCGACCCGGGAAAATTGCCGGACAATATTGAGGAAGCCAAGCGGACCATCCCTGTGGCGCACAATTTGGGCGCTAAAAATATCAGGATATTTGGCGGCGGCGATTTAAATAAAATGGAACGGCCAGAGTTGGCCCGGATTGGCCGGGATTGTATAGCCCAAATCCTGGCCCTGGCCGGCGCCCAGGATTTACACTGGCTCTTTGAAACCCACGACAATTGGATCCGGTCGCAGGATTGCCGCTTATTACTAGACAGTATTTACAACCCGGCCTTTGGCGCATTGTGGGATATGGGCCATACGGCCCGCGTGGGCGGCGAGTTACCGGCGGAAACTTATGCCGCCATTGGCCCGCGGATAGGGTACGTTCACGTTAAGGATGCCGTGTACCAGCCCAACCACGCGCAGGCAATGCCAGACGGCTGGCGTTACGTTTTGCCGGGCCAGGGCCAACTGCCTCTGGCCGAAGCCATTAATTTGCTCAAGCAAAATGGCTATGAGGGTTGGTTGCTGTTTGAGCACGAAAAACGCTGGCATCCTGATTTGCCGGAACCGGAAGTTGTTTTTCCGGCGTTTGTGCAGTGGGTGAGGCCGTTGCTTGGTTGAGATGCGCCAGGCGTTTAAAAGGAGTTATCACGATCCCCCGGCTTCATCACCGGCGACGAAAGGCCCTCACCCCGTCGCTGGCGCGACTCCCCTCTCCCATTGGGAGAGAGGGCGGGGGCTACTTATAAAAGGAGCAAAATATGTATTATTCTGGTTTTGCCGACGAGTCCGGAGCCTCAATTGATCTTCAAATCAAGGCCACCCAGGCCCTGGGCTGGTCAAATATTGAGTCAAGAAACATTGACGGCGAAAATCTCACCGACATCTCAGACGAGAAATTTGCAGAGGTATGCGCCAAACTGGCGGCGGCGAAGGTCAACATTAACTGTTTTGGCAGCGCCATTGCCAATTGGAGCAAAGACCCGCGTTGCGAGGAGGATTTTCAATACAGTGTGACTGCCCTCAAACGGGCGATTCCCCGCATGTGCCAACTGGGCACAAAGATGCTCCGGGGAATGAGCTTTGCCGTGACCAGAGATGAAGAGCCGGACAGCCCGGCCCTGGAAAAGATTATTTTTGAGAAGGTGAAGTATCTGGTTAAACTGTGTGAGGAGGCGGGGGTTATCTATGTGCATGAAAACTGTATGAATTATGGGGGGTTGTCGCACGAGCACACCCTCAAGCTTTTGGATAACGTCAACTCGCCCAACTTTAAACTGGTCTTTGATACGGGCAACCCGGTTTTTACTTATCGCCGAATTGGCTCCAAACCTTACCGCAAACAAAGCTCCTGGGAGTTTTACACAAATGTAAAAGAATTTGTCCATTACGTTCATATCAAAGATGCCAGATACATCGGGGAGACGGATGGCATTTTCCCTGCGGCGGAACATACCTTTCCCGGTGAAGGAGATGGCGATGTGGAAAGAATTGTTAAAGATTTGCTGAAGCGCGGGTATGACGGCGGTTTTTCCATCGAGCCGCATCTGGCGGTTGTTTATCACAACGACGCGGTTCAGTCGGAAGATGAAGTTAAATACGGCAATTACTTGGAGTATGGCCGCCGGTTCATGAAACTGGTGGAAAAAGTACGGGCCAAGCTGGCCCAGGAAGGATAAAGTTCTATGACCACCCCTCCCCTCATTCGTTTTGGCGTAATTGGCATTAATCATGGCCACATTTATGGCCAGGTAAATTTGCTGCTGCGCGCGGGCGCCCAGTTTGAGTCTTTTTACGCCCCAGAGCCGGACCTGCTGGCCGAGTTTGCGCCCAAGTATCCCCAGGCCAGGCTGGCGGGCAGCCCGGAGGAGATTTTGGAGGATGAGCGCCTCCAACTTATTGTTACAGCGGGTATTCCCAATGAACGAGCGCCGCTGGGCATAAAGGCCATGCAGTATGGCAAGGATTTTATGAGCGATAAACCTGGCTTCACTACCCTGGCCCAATTGGCCGAGGCTCGCCGCGTGCAGGCCGAAACCGGCCGTATTTATTCCATCTGTTACAGTGAGCGTTTTGAAGTGGGGGCCGCGGTCAAGGCTGGCGAACTGGTTCAGGCTGGGGCCATTGGCCGGGTTGTGCAAACGGTAGGGCTGGGACCGCATCGGGCCAGGTTGTCCACCCGTCCTGCCTGGTTCTTCCGCCGCGCCCAATACGGCGGTATCATCACCGACATCGCTTCCCACCAGTTGGACCAATTTCTCTTTTTCACCGGCTCCACTGAGGCCGAGGTGGTTTCGGCGCAGGTGGCCAACTACAAGTACCCGCAATATCCAGAATTGGAAGATTTTGGCGAGGTCCTGGTGCGGGGCAACGGCGGCACGGGTTACGTGCGGGTGGATTGGTATACGCCGGATGGCTTGGATACCTGGGGCGATGGTCGCCTGACCATTCTGGGCACTGAAGGCTATTTGGAATTGCGCAAATATTGCGATATTGCCGGTCGGCCCGGCGGCAACCATCTTTTCCTGGTTGACCAAAAGGGGACGCATTATTTTGACTGCAACGAGGTTCATCTGCCTTACGGCCCGCAATTGGTCAACGATATTATCAACCGCACCGAAACTGCAATGTCACAGGCGCACTGTTTTTTGGCTGCGGAACTGGCCTTAAAAGCTCAAGCGCAGGCCATCCGCTTGGGTCATCTGTAGCGCAAATCTTAATTCAACCAACAAATAATTGACCAACGACCAAGGACCAACTTTTTAATTTATTTTCGGACGTTCACCAAAGACCGCGATCCATGTTGGTCGTTCGTCCGCCTATGAGGTTTAGAGATGAGTGATAAATTGAGAGTGGGGGTGGCCGGCTGTGGTGTTGGCCAGCATCATATCCATGCTTTTCAAAGTTTGCCGGAGCAATTTGAGGTGGCGGCCGTCTGTGACCTTGATGAAGCCAAAGTCCGTGATCTGGCGGAGAAGTATAAAATTTCACGAGTGGCGCCGGATTTTGCCGCCTTGTGCGCCATGGCCGAGGTGGACGTGATTGACATTTGCACCCCATCCTATCTTCATGTTGCCCAAACCCGGCAAGCTCTGGCAGCCGGCAAACACGTTATCTGTGAAAAACCTATTGCCGGTTCGCTCAAGGAAATGGACGACCTCATTCAGGCTGAAGCCCAAGCCGGCAAACGAGTTATGCCCATTTTTCAATACCGCTTTGGCCACGGCGCGCAGAAGCTTAAGTTTTTGGTGGAGCAAGGTATGGCGGGACGGGCCTACCTGGCCACGGTAGAAACAGCCTGGCGGCGGCGGTCGGAATATTACGCAGTGCCCTGGCGCGGTAAATGGGCCACAGAGTTGGGTGGCGCCCTGGTTACGCTGGCCGTGCATGCCCACGACGTGCTTTATTACATTCTTGGCTCGGCCAAAAGTGTGTTTGCCCGCACGGCCACGCTGGTCAATCCCGTTGAAACCGAGGATTCCGCCGCTATCTCTTTGGAGATGGCTAATGGTTCCTTGGCCTCCCTGGCGGTGACGACCGGCTCGGCGGCAGAAATTAGCCGGCATCGGTTTTGTTTTAGCAATCTGACCGCCGAAAGCAACACCGCTCCCTATGCCAACACTGCCGATCCCTGGACCTTTACCGGCGACTCGCCGGAACTGACGCAACAAATCCACGAAACACTGGCCTGTTTTCAACCGCTGCCCGAAGGATTTGGGGGACAGTTCTATCGTTTCTACCAGGCTTTAGGGCAGAATACCAAACTCCCGGTTACGCTGGTTGAGGCCCGCGCCTCGGTGGAATTGATTACGGCTATTTATCACTCTGCCCAAACCGGACAAGTGGTTGAATTACCCCTTGGTAACGACCATCCCAAGTATAGGGGCTGGAGAGCTTAACGCACGTTAAAGCCAGAGTAACGTTCACTGGGTTCATCGTAGCGGTAGAAGATGCTTCTGATCTGGCTGCTCTGGGGTTCCTCCTGACACCAGGCTAACATGGTTTCAACATTAGCCTCGTCGCCTTGCACTTCTATTTCAATGCGCCCGTCTGAGAGGGTCCGCACAAAGCCGGCCAGGCCCAATTTTTTGGCCTGTTGTTGCGTATTGTAGCGGAAATTTAGGGCCTGGAGCCGGCCCTCGATCAAAATGCGGGCGCGTACCTGTTTTGTCATTAACGCATCTTCTCCCTTACCAAAAATAATATTGCCATATTTCATCGCCCCAAACCAGCATGATCCAGCCGGTGATGGTTAAAAAAGGCCCGTAGGGAATATACGTTTTTAGTCCCACGCGGCGGGTGATTAGCAATAAAAAGGCCACAAAACCGCCCAGGAAAACGCCAAAACCCAGGCTTAAGATAATGTAGGGCAAACCCAAAATCAGGCCCAAAAACGTAGAAAGGGTGACATCCCCGCCGCCCAGGCCGCCCCGCGAAACAAGCGCCGCCAGGTAGCTGATAATAAACCCGCTCACGCCGCCCGCCAGGGCCGCCGGCCAGGCCAGCCCCGGCGTAAAAAAAGCAGCCGCCCCGGCAAACAGGATGGCGGGCAATATGACCACGTTAAAGATCAGCCGGTGTTCCAGGTCGGTAATGGTCACCAGAATGAGAATAGTGGTGTAAAGCGTGACAAGCAGCAGATTGAACGAACAGTCATATCTTTGCAGCAGAAAGGCAAAAACAAGCGCCGTGCCCAGTTCAATGATCAGAGAGCGGATAAGGTAGGGATGGCGCTGCCGGCATGTTTGGCACGTGTGTTGTTTGGTGATAAGGGCCGTCAGGGCGCTCCATCCCCGGTAAGGGCGGAATGAGCCGCAAATGGGGCAGGTTGGCCGCTGAAGGATGGTTTGGCGCTTGGGTAAAATATCGGCGGCATGATTGACGGCCACCCCCACCAGCCAGCCGAGCAGAGCGTAGAGAAAGGTTGAGATAATCAAGAGAAATTTCCTTTTTGAGATAAAGGCCGCTGAGAAACCGGCCAGAGTTTAGCCACAATAATTACTACCATAACCAGGGTCGAGCTGCTTATGCCCAACCCTACCGCAAAACTGAGCGGCCGGTATTTGAACACGATCTCGTGTTTTCCGGCGCCAACGGCTACGGCGCGAAAGGCCAGGTTGGCCAGCCAAATTGGGGCGGGGCGATCATCAACCGTAGCGACCCAACCGGGATAAAACGTATCGGTTAACACGACAAATCCGGCGGCGGGCGCGTCAACTGAAAGTGAGATCTGAGTTGCACCCTGTTCGTTGACCCTAACCGGCCCAACTTTGGTTAAAGAAAAGCCCTGTTTGTCAATCCGCAAGTTGGATTTGGTATCCATGATAATCACTTCGCGGCGAGGGTCAAAATTAGGGGCAGTGAGTTGATGCAATACATCCACCTCGGTTTTAGCTTGATAAATCCGGCCCACAAAATAGGCGCGGGGCAGCGGATCGGGCACCCGCTGTATCACCATCGTTTCATTTTGATAAATCACCGGCCACGTGTTTTGGACAGAATCATCAATAAAATGGCCCACGTTCATCAAGGCCAATAACCGGGCGCGTTGTGCTGGATCGGCATTTTGGGCCAGGTTGACCAATTGTTGCCAGCGGCCAACCACCAGGGGGTCGTCGTTGTTGGCCGAGGGCAGATGGGCGTAAACGCCCAAATTTGGAACTAACGATTCTTTGAAATTTTGCCAGTAGCCCAGCTCAAGGGGGCCAAAAGTGTTGAAACGAAAGTAGTGATTGTATTTTAGGGAGTGATCAAATTGGTCGTCAACCAAAAAGCGGTTGGGGCCTGGCCGGTTGTCAAGAAAATTAGCATTAGTGATAGGCCGGGTATAAATTTCGGGCGGCAAGGTATGGATGAGGGGAAAGGCAAACCAGAGTAAATCGAACGCCACAAAAAGCAGAGCCAGCCCCGACCAGAGTATTTCTTGGCGCGACGTGACAGTCTTTGAGGGAGGACGGTTCAACAGGATGATGATGGAGACGGCCAATAGCACTCCCAACAAAAGGGTGGCGTTCAAAAAGGTAAACTCCCGGCCTGAGAGAAATATCCGGCCTATGAGACCGGCGGCGCTAAGGCCCAAACAGGCCAGCAGCAGCCGTCGCCAGTGTCGCCGGCTTTGGGGGGAGAGGGTAAAAGATTGCGCCCCCACCCCCGCCAGAACCGACCCGGCCAGGGTATACCAAATTAACAGCCGGGCGGGTGCTTGAAAATAGGCAAAGCCGGGCACGTGGTCAAATACCCACAAGTAGATGGGTGTATTCCAGCCCATGGCCAGAATCAGGCTGGCCAGAATGAGCATGGCAAAAAAAGGTACGATCTGTTGGCAGGGCGGGCGTTGGGGAGGGGCCGGTTGGGGACGTTGTTGGAAAATGGTTTTAAAGTAATGCCAAATTGCCGCCAGGGCCAGCACTAGGGGCAAGACTCCCAGGTAGGCGTGGTCTTCCCAATAATTGGCATAGCCCCAGTAATTGTTCTGGGCCGGATGGCCAAAAAAATTGGGGGCCAGCAGCGTGATCAGTCGCCAGGGCCAAAAGGAATAAGTCAGGGCAAAAGCCGTCGCTGCTCCGCTGCTACGCGGCGATTGGAGCATAAATTCGGCGGCGGGCAGAAGTTGCCCCGCCGCCAGCAAAAGAGACAGGCCAACGGCCAGGCCAAATTGCCAGCAGCCCTGGATTACGGCCCACCAGCGTGGTCTGTGTTTTGGGTTTGGTTGGCCTGTCGCCCCGTGGTTTGGCGATGCTGCTGCCTGCCAACTCCTAAAGATAAGATAAGCGCCTAACAGCCACAAGCCATAAAACCAAAGCTGGGCGTGACCGGCCAGAAATTGGACTGCCAGCGCCAGGCCCAACCATAAAATAGTGCTGTTGGCACGCCGAGTAACCATTCGCTCGCTCAAAAGCAGCAGCAGGGGCAACCAGGCCGCCGCATTGACCATGGTCACAAACTGGACCCGCCCAATCAAATAGCCGCTGCCCAGATAGGTCAAGCCGGATAAGGTGGCGGCAAAAGGTGACAGGCCCACCTGCCGGGTGTAGAGATACATCCACCAGCCGGCCAGAATCAGGTGTAAAATCACGGAGAAGGTCAAGCCGTGTTCCACCGGCATCAGCCAATACAAGAGGTTAAGCGGATAAAAAAAAGCGCTTTGCAGATTGGCCAACAGGGGGGTGCCGTTCCCCAACAGCGGATTCCAAAGCGGCCATTCGCCCGCCAGCACGCTTGTTTTGACCAACTGATGCCAGGGCCAAAACTGGAATAGCGGCGTGCCCCAAAAAAGAACTTCTTTTTTGAACACCCAGCGCCAGAAGAGCAGGAACGGCAAAATAATGATGAGACTCCCAAACAAATTATGAATTTCAAGAGAAGGCAAAAAATTTTTGATTCTGCTTGAAATTTGGGGCGCGTCTTCTGGCTGGGGCATGATTGACAAACTACCTTGTCCGATTTAGAATGACCGGGTTGAATAATTATATGCAAAAAGCTGTTTCTTGCCTAACCCGAACCGGAATAAGCCTTTTGCCTTAAGGTCCTATCATGCCTGTATACGAAAGAATTAGCGCCGTTGTTAGTTTGACCTTGATTGGCCTGGCGCTTTATTTTGTGCTTGAATTTCCCGCGCGCCTGACCACGCTAACCCTTTTTGCCACGCCGCTGGCGCTGAATTCCTCGCGGCAGTGGTTGATGGCTATTTTACTGGCAGGGATGGTGATGGCCGGGACCGACACGATCATTCGCGCGCATCCGGCCCTTCCTGACCGGCGTTTGAGTTATCTGGCTCCCTTTTGGGTGTTGCCGGGTTTGCTGGTGATTTTGGCTACCCAAACCCTGGGCCTGGCCCCCAATCCCCTGGGTTGGGGCGTCGGTTTGGCGGGGGTGGGCTTACTGCTCTGGCTGACCGTTATGGCCGAGTTTCGGCAAGTGGGGTCTGCTGAAAAGGGGTCTCGCTGGGCTTACCTGTGGCAAAAACTGATGGGGTATGGTTTGGCGCTGGCCTTCTTTCTCATTATTTATCAAAGCCGGGCGCGCAGCGCCTTGAGCGCCACCGGGATGTTGTTAGTGGGAGGCATGCTGGCCTTGTCGCTTCTGCGGCAGCCCGGCGCTCTCTCTAAAACGTGGTTATTTGCCGCCGTCATTGGCCTGATCCTGGCCCAACTCACCTGGGCCTTGAATTATTGGCGGGCCAGCACCTTGAGCGTGGGCTTGTTCCTACTTTTAATTTTTTATGTTTTGACCGGCCTGGCCCAACAACAGCTTGGGGGCAAATTCTCCCGGCGGACCATAGCGGAGTTTGGCCTGGTGTCGGTGGCGGCCCTGTTAGTGATTTTTAGCCTGTAATTTGTTATTGCTTTTGGGTGCTGTTTTAACTGTGCTGCTTCAACCGAAAAAAGCAGCAGTTCATTGTCCCCATTCGCCGGCCCCGAATTGTTAAACCCCGCTTGTCATTGCGCTTCCTCGTCCAAAAGCGTCAAGCTTTGGTCAGGCTTAGGTCGAACAGATTCAGAAGGGATGTGTTACACTCACACTTGATGGCCCTGCGTTTTGCGGTCTGTTGCCTTATCTCCATCAGCCAAGAACGCAATACTATTGACAACCCTTTCCCTTCAAGCTACACTAGAGAAAGATAGGCTAAGATAACCATACTACCAGCCACCTGCGAGGTAAACCTGATGATAGAAGCCGTTAATCTGACCAAAACGTTTGGCGATTTTGTTGCGGTGAGCAATGTTTCGCTGAATGTGGCGGAGGGGGAAGTGTTGGCCCTGCTGGGGCCAAATGGGGCCGGTAAAACAACCACGGTGCGCATCCTGGGTTCCATTCTCAAACCCACCGGCGGCTATGCCCGCATTGCCGGTTATGATACGGTGAAAGAGGCTAAAGCCGTGCGCCGGGTGATTGGTTTGTTGACGGAATTTCCCGGCCTTTATCTGCGCATGACGGGACTGGATTACTTGCGTTTTTTTGGTGAATTGCAGGGTATGCCGGCGGACATGATCCGGCAGCGCAGCGAAGAACTTTTGCGGCGTTTTGAGTTGTGGAACGCGCACGACAAGCAGGTCGGCAAATATTCCAAAGGTATGAAGCAAAAGCTGACCCTGGTGCGGGCTATGCTGCACGACCCGCGGGTGCTGTTTTTAGACGAACCAACCTCGGCCATGGACCCCCAAAGCGCCAAACTGGTGCGCGACTCAATTGCCGGCCTGCGCCAGGGCAAGCGAACCATTGTTATCTGCACCCACAATTTGGCCGAGGCCGAACAATTGGCCGACCGCATTGCCATTATCCGCCAGGGGCAAATCATTGCCCAGGGCGCGCCGCAAGAACTAAGGCAGCGCCTGCTGGGAGATCCCCTGATGGAAATTCGCCTGGCCGGTTCCTTGAACGGTTTGGTGGACCAACTGGCCGATAGAGTGAACGTAGTGGCGGCCGGTCAGGATTGGGTCAGATACACCGTGCCCGACCCGGCTGAATTCAACCCCCGCCTTTTGGCTGAACTGGCCCAACAACATATCCCCGTGGTCACGCTCAGTGAAGTGCCGCGTGGGTTGGAAGAAATTTATTTGCGTATTGTTGAAACCGGCCAGGTGGTTGAAACAATTGAACCACTGCCGTGTTTTTGAGTTTATTGTAGGAAATAAATGATGACTGCATATCCCATCCCCCGCCTGGAACGCAACGGTTTGCAAACCGCCCTGGTTATTACCCGCCGGGAAATACGCGACAATCTGCGCGACTGGCGGATCGTGTCTCCCATTATTATCTTAACCCTTCTCTTTCCCTTTTTAATGGACTTCACCTCCCGGTGGGCCACCAACTGGGTTTCGCAATTCACCGACCCCATCCTGGTTGAACGGATCAATCCTTTTTTGTTGATGGTTGTTGGCTTTTTCCCCATCTCCTTTTCGCTGATCATTGCCCTTGAGTCCTTTGTGGGCGAAAAAGAGCGCAATAGCATTGAACCTATTTTGTCAATGCCGGTCAGCGATTTGGAGCTTTACCTGGGTAAAATGCTGTCCTCGTTACTGTTGCCCCTGTTGGCCAGCTACCTGGGCATTAGCGTTTTTCTGGTGATGCGTTTGACCACCACGCCCGCCTGGATCCCGTCCCTCAATTTGGTTGTTTTGATGTTTTTGCTCACCACTGTCGAAGCCCTGGTGATGGTTTCGGGCGCGGTGGTTGTTTCCAGCCAAACCACCAGCGTCCGGGCCGCCAATCTCCTGGCCAGCTTCATCATCATCCCGATGGCTTTGTTGATCCAGGTGGAAAGTGTGGTTATGTTTTATGCCGAATACACCGCGCTGTGGTGGTTTGTGGCCGGTCTGGTGGTGGTCAATCTGTTGTTGGTGCGTATGGGGATTCGCATTTTTAATCGAGAGGAAATTTTATCCAAAGAACTGGATGAATTGAGCTTTAAAAAAACCTGGCGAGATTTTTGGGGTTACTTTTTGCGCCCGCCGGAATTGGCGGCCAGGCGTTCTGACCACCAGGTGGCCAGGTTTAATCCATTCCGTTTCTATAGCCACGATATTCCGGTGCTGCTCAAACAGCAGGCATTGCCTTTTGCGGTGGTGTGTATGACCGGTGTCGCAGCCGTGATCTTGGGCGTGTTTCTGGCGCAACAATACCCTATCCCCTCCCAGGCTTTCCCCCTACACGATATTTCGGCGGATACGTTTGCCAAAATTGAAAAGATGCGGCTCTTGCCCAAAATTAATACCTCTTTTATATTTTTCAACAATTTGCGGGTGATGGTTTTGGCCGTGGTGGTCAGTGCCTTTTCCTTTGGGGCGCTGGCCTTGCTGTTGACCCTCATCAACGTGGGTTTGGTCAGTTTTGTTATCAGCGAGATTGTGATGCTGGGCTACAATCCCTGGCTCTTTGTCACGGTTTTTATTTTACCGCACGGTATTTTGGAGATCCCGGCTGTTTTGATCGGCTTCACTTTTTCCCTCCGTATTGGAGCAGCCCTGATCTCGCCGCCCGAAGGGCTGGACGTGGGGCAGGGTTTTATCCTGACCCTGGCCAACTTTGTCAAAGTGCTTGTTTTTTTGGTAATACCCATGCTCTTGTTGGCCGCTTACATTGAGGCCAACATTACCCCCCAAATTGTGCTGGCCGTTTACGCCGACGGCGGATAGAAAATTCTCAGGTTGGTTCACAACCACGGCAGCAGGTCGGTGATCTTAATTACCCCTAAAAAGTCGGCCACCACCAGCAGAAGCAAAATGATGAAAATAACGGCCAACGTGCCGCCCGCCAGCGTGGCAAACCAAATCCGGCCGCTGATAGGGGCGTTGTTATCCTCGGCCATCTCCTCCTCGGAAAAAACCTCCTCCTGTTCTATTTCCACCGCCCACCCTTCATCCACAAACCTCATTTTTATACGGCCCACGGTAATCAAATCGTTATGTTGCAAGCGGTAAGGTCCTTCAATGTTTTTGTTGTTGACAAAAGTGCCGCCCGGCCCGCCCAGGTCTTGTAAAATCCAGTGGTCGTTGCGCAGCTCCAAGCTGGCGTGGGCCGAATCTATTTCCGGCGCGTCCAGGACCAGGTGATTATCCGGCCCCGAACCGACGAGGATTCTATCAATAGAAAGCTCAAAATCTTCAAAAACCGTTTCTGCGCCGTCTATTTCTTCATAAATCACGAGCTTAGCCACAGTTGATGTTCCCTTCAGTACTTGGTCCACAGATGTAGGCAACCAAACGTGATCGTGGGTGGACATAAATATATTGCTTTTGTTCCGTGGAACGGTTGGACTACTTCTTATCCTGCAAAAAATCGGGCAGCGTTTTGATAAAGGCCAATGCTTCGGTTTTGCTTTGCACCTGGCCGGTGGCCTGCGCCTCTCTGAGTTGGTTCAGCAGCAGACCAATGAGCCGCCCTTCGGTCAAACCAAATTCATTGATTAAATCGCGTCCGTTGAGCAAAGGCGGCGGGTCAACCACCTGCTCGTATTGTTCAAAATAGGCCGTGATCAGTTCATTGGCCACAAGCAGCAGGGTCTGGGCCTCAGCTTGACCCTGGCCAGGAGGGTAAGTCGCCTGGTGGTCGGCCAGAGCGTGAAGGACCACTGCCGGGCCGGCCTGGTCGCCCCCCCCGGCCGTATCTCTAAAAAAACGGTAAACCGTCCGCCGACGGATGGCCTGGCCCTCTTGCGCCAACCATAAAGGGCGCATGTGATGCGCCACCACCTTTTCCACAAAACCGATGGCCTGTCCACTAAAATGAAGCCGGTTCATAATCTGGCGCGTCATTTTAGCACTTTCCCCTTCATGACCCAAAAAGCTGATTTTAGGATATTTCGCTTCAACTTTTTGAACCCGCGTGGCCGGTTTGCCGGTGTCGTGCAACAAGAGGGCCAGGGGCAGCAAATTTTGCCGGGTCACGTTCCCGGCCAGGGGTTCATTCAAGTATTCTTTAATTTTGGTTGGCAGGTCAAGCGCCAGGCCGGGAAAATTGGCCCGGCTGAGATGAACCCAGGCTGCCAAAGCGGCCGTGGTATGGTCAAACACGTCCAGGTGATGCGGTGGGGTTTGACTAACGCCGCTCATTGCCGCCACCTCCGGCAAAATGTGCGGCAGCAAGTCCAACCGGCGCAACTCCTGAACGGCTTGGTCGGGGGCCGGGGTGTTGAGCAATTTGAATAACTCGTCGCGCTGTCGTTCCGGGGAGATGGCGACCAAACCGGGCGCGGCCCGGCGTAGAAGTTGCTGCGTTTTGGCCTCAATGGCAAAACCAAATTCGGCGGCCTGGCGAACGGCACGCAGCACGCGCGCCGGGTCGTGCTTAAAAGCGTTGGCCGAAACGGCCTGAATTTGACCCATTTCCAGAGCGCGCCGGCCTTGCCAGGGGTCAATCAGTTGAGGTGGGCCGATCAGGCTCAAGGCCATAGCGTTGATGGTAAAATCGCGGTCGGCCAGATCATCCACCAGCGTTGGGCCGCGAAAGGCGGCAAAATCCAGGTATCTTTTTTCAGGGCCATATCTCCCCGGCGTTTCGTAAACTACCCGGCCCGTTCCCCGTTCCGGGTCCAGGGGGTAAAAGGCGGCGTGCAGGGCATTAGCCACCTGGCGGGCTATCCTCAGCCCATCGGCAGGCACGGCAAAATCAAGATCAAAAATAGATTCGCGCCCTAACAGAAGATCACGAACCGCTCCGCCTACCAGATAGATTTCCAGTTGGCGGGCCTGGGCAAATTCAGCAGTTTTTTGTAAAAGAGGGTGGTTATTAAGCCACCCTGCGGTTAACGGTTTGAGGTTCATTTGCAATATACAGCGGGTCGCAAGGTAAAAATTTGCTACCCTGCTACTTTGTTAGCTTATCCCGGTTTGTTGAGGTTTCCTTTCTCAACTTCTCCGGCGGCATTGACAAAAAAAGTTGGGGCTTGTCTTTGGGGCGGGTTTGTCTGGCCGCGCGATGGGCTTGTTGGGCGGTCAAGCCAACGCCAACCACCCGCCCGCGCACAACGGCTATCCAGCGGTTGGGATAGAGGGTGGAATTAATATTTTTGGCTAAGTCTTGGTCTTTCATCATTGACGAACCGGCTACATCAATTTAGCGACAATGTCCGCCACTTCCTCTGGCAGTTCAGCCACTTTTACGCCAACGGCGGCAAAGGCTTTGATTTTTTCCTCGGCAGTGCCTTCGCCGCCTTCGATAATGGCTCCGGCGTGCCCCATGCGTTTGCCCGGCGGGGCGGTGCGGCCGGCAATAAAGGCCGTTACCGGCTTGTTCATCTGTTCGGTAATAAAGTGGGCGGCTTTTTGTTCGTCCGTGCCGCCGATTTCACCAATGAGCACCACCTGGTCGGTCAGGGGGTCGCCTTCAAACAGTCTTAAAATGTCAATAAAAGTGCTGCCAATAATGGGGTCGCCGCCAATGCCTACGGCGGTGCTCTGGCCGATCCCTTTGTCCGTCAGGGCTTGCACCACTTCGTAGGTCAGCGTTCCGCTGCGGGAGACAAGGCCCACGCTGCCCGGCTGGTGAATATGAGCCGGCATAATCCCTACTTTGGCCTGGTCAGGGGTAATTACGCCGGGACAATTGGGGCCAATCAAGCGCGTTCCTTTGCCCTTGAGAAAACTTTGCACCTTAATCATGTCCAGCACCGGAATGCCTTCGGTAATGCAGACGATCAAGGCTATCTCGGCATCGGCGGCTTCCATAATGGCGTCTGCGGCAAAACGAGCCGGCACATAGATAATACTGGTGTTGGCGTCGGTGGCGTTGATGGCCTCTTTGACCGTGTCAAAGACGGGAATACCGTGTATCCAGTCGCCGCCTTTGCCCGGCGTAACCCCGGCCACTACATTAGTACCATAAGTCTTCATCTGTTCCGTGTGAAAAGCGCCCTCGCGCCCGGTAATGCCCTGCACCAGTAAGCGGGTATCTTGGCCAACTAAAATGCTCATTTTTTCCTCCTATGCTCCCTGGGCCAGGGCCACTGCTTTTTGCGCCGCCTCGCCCAGGGTGGAGGCGCTGGGGAAATTGGCCTGGGCCAATATTTGGCGTCCCTCTTCTTCATTGGTGCCTACCAGGCGGGCTACCATAGGCACATCAGTTTGCACCTCGTTGAGGGCGGCCAGAATACCATGCGCCACTTCGTCGCAGCGGGTAATGCCGCCAAAGATATTGAACAAAACCGCTTTCACCCTGGCGTCGCTGAGGATGATGCGCAAGGCGACGGCTACTTTGTCGGCTTTGGCCCCGCCGCCGATGTCAAGGAAGTTGGCCGGTTCGCCGCCGCAGCGTTTGATAATATCCATAGTAGCCATGGCCAGCCCGGCGCCGTTGACCATACAGCCAATTTCACCATCAAGCTTAACGTAGCTCAAGCCGGCTTGCCGTGCTTCTCTTTCCGCCGGCGTTTCTTCCTGGCTGTCTCTTAATTCGGCCAGGTGAGGATGGCGGAAGAGGGCGTTGTCGTCAAGTACAATTTTGCCGTCAACGCCCAGCAATTTTTCTTCCTCGGTCACCACCAGCGGATTGATTTCGGCCAGGCTGGCATCTGAATGGATGAAGGCCCGGTAGAGGCCCTTGATGATTTGCACAAATTGATTGATAAAGGCGCGTCGCAAACCCAGGTTAAAAGCCAGATCGCGGGCCTGATAATTCAGCAGGCCAATTTGCGGGTCTACCGGCAGACGGATAATGGCCTCCGGCTTGTTTTTGGCCACTTCTTCAATTTCTATTCCCCCCTCGGCGGAAGCAATAATCACCGGTTTTTGCCGGGCGCGGTCAATCACAATGCCCAGGTAAAATTCTTGTTTGATGTTGGCAGCCCGGTCAACCAGCACCGTATCCACGGTTAGCCCCTTAATGGACATGCCCAGGATTTGTTCGGCCAACTTTTCGGCCTCATCTGGATTTTGGGCCAGTTTTATGCCGCCGGCCTTGCCCCGGCCTCCCACCAATACCTGGCTTTTGATCACCACCGGCGCGCCGATTTGTTTGGCTATTTGACGCACTTCAGCCGGAGAGGTGGCTGTCTCTCCTTCGGGGATGGGGACACCATAATCTGAGAAAATTCGTTTGGATTGGTATTCGTGCAGCTTCACATGCAACCTCCTTGTTTGGGGTGAAGATGTTGCGGCTGTGATGCAAAGGGTCTTTTTGTGAATTAATTTTCCTGTTTGAGCAGGGGAATTGCTGAGCGGATTATACCACATTTTTAATGGCGCACCTATTTGGGGCGGCCAACGTATTTTTTAGCCCTTGGGCGAATGTTAATGAATAGTGGTACCGAATCGCTATTGTTAAAGAGGTTGAATCGTGTTATGCTTTGTTTGTTAATAAATCTGGCAGAAATTACCGTATTCACCTCAAGAAAAAATTTCTGCCTTGTTCTTTACCAACTCAATTCAATGGTTTAATGCAATGAGCCACTTTTTGACTCTGCCCGGCCGGTTTGGCCTGGGTATGGCAAACCTGTTTGTTAAATCAAATTTGTTGTTGCCAGAATATTCTGGACAAGATTATTTTTTGCTCGGTCTTTCTCAAAAATGTCTGGCAATGTTGGCTCGTAAAGCCATTAAGTTGGGTTGGTTTTGTCCTCACCGGGCGGCTTCCTCTGCCGCTGCTATCAAGCAACACACCTTGTTCAGTCAAGAGAATATTTTTGGGTCAGAATCTGTTGGTCAGATTCTGGTTCAAGTTTGGTCATTCCGGGCTTGCTTGCTGCTGCGCCTGACAACTTATTTTTACTATTTGTTGAACGCAAGCGTAAGCGCAGCCTTTTTTGTTTTTTTCTCCTATCCCCAACGACGTGCGTTTTGAGCCATTTCTATTTGGGGTAGGAGTATAGTTCTTTAACAGTTGAAAATATGCTTCGACAGGCGGATTAATCCGCCGGGGTCCGGTGGTCTAAAGACTTTTAGGGTTTCATAAACCTAAAGGTCTGGCTGGTAAAGGTTAACCAGCACCCCGGTTGTTGCGTAGCCTTGTTAACAACCCCCCCGAGGGGGAGTGAAAATATATTTTAATAAATCCTATGTGTAGAAGGAGAAAAAAATCATGATACTCAGACGCAACATTTTCCATCGAGTCTTGACCTTACCGCTGCTTCTGGCTCTGCTCCTGGCTTTGGGTAGTTTGGTCTGGATTCAAGCATCGGTTAGCCCTGCGGCTGCCCAGGAACCAGCGGCGGAGGATAACGGCATGTCGGTGCAAATTGTCCCTGTCGAAGATGATTTTTCTACTGCCGCAATCGGCAGCACGCCCGTATTTTATGTTGGCGACACCTTTAGAGTTTCTATTGTAGCCGAAAATGTTGAAGACCCCGGTATTTTTGGCGGCCAATTTGAAATTGGTTATGAAGTTGAATACCTGCAAGCCGTAGAGGGTAGTCTTACGCCCGGTTCAGCAATGGAGCCGGTGATTGTGGCGGTAGATGAGATTGATGCATCGGCGGGTATGGTCGAATACGCAGCCAGTCGCAAGGGGGATGTTGAGAATTTGTTGGGCAATGTGGTGCTGGCCACCCTCACCTTTGAAGCCGTGGGGCCTACCGAACCACCCGAAGGCGCAACAACGGTTATTCACTTGCAGAGCGCCAAGTTGGGAGCCAAAGGCGGCATTGAAGTGCCTGTGGCCGGTCTGGTTGACCTGGAAGTGATCATCCGTGAGCATGGCGGCAACGGCGAGGGCGACATGGCCGGCGACGTGATGGTTGAGGGCCGCGCCGCAAATAATCAGGCCGGTCATACCGTGACCGCTTATGGCAATGTGGGTGGCTCTCTGGAAACTACTACCGACAGCGCGGGTCATTTTTTAATTGAAGATGCCCCGGCCGGCACCTACGATGTCGTCGCTAACAGCGCCGGTTTCCTGGCGGCTACGTGCGCAGACGTGGTCCATTCCGCCGACGCCCTGACTCTCCTGGCCGATGTAACCCTGTTGGCCGGTGATATTGACGATAGCGGTGAAATTGACATTGTGGACGCCACGGCCATTGGCCTGGTTTTTGGCAGCACCGCCTCCGGCGAAGTGGCCGACCTGAACGTTGACGGGGTGGTGGATATTTTGGACTTGATTTTGATGGCGGCCAACTTTGGCCAAACCTCTGCCGACAATCCGTGGCTTTGCGAACTTGTTGGCGAATTATAAACGGCATGGAGCATCACGCAATAGATGTAAAACAGGAGTGTGGAATTCATTCCACACTCCTCAATTCTTTCGTTAGACGGCAATTTACGATGCCGGCAAAAAAAATCTGGGAGGTAATAAAAATGAAAAAACTTTCCCTAAAATCAACTTTTTCCGTCTTGATTATTTTGGCTCTACTGTTGACCTTCTCCTCGCTGGCGTTTGCCCAGGGCGGGGTGCGGGTTTACTTGGAGCCGGTTGAATCAACCAATGATACCCTGACCGTAGACGTGGTGCTGGAAAATGTGACCGACCTGTATGGGGCCGAATTTCGGGTGAAGTATGACCCGGCGGTGTTGGCGGTGCAGGATTTGAACGCCGAGCAAGAAGGCATCCAAATTGAAACCGGCACCCTGTTGCCCGCCGATCAGGGGTTTGTGGTGGCCAACAAGGTGGATGAAGCCGAAGGTCAAATCATCTTTGCCATGACCTTGCTCAACCCGGCCCCGCCGGTGAGCGGGCAAGGTCCCCTGGCCCGGGTGACCTTTCAGGTGCTGCAAACCAGCCCCTCCGTGGTTAACGTGGAGCATGCCAAACTGGTTTCTTCTAATTTGCAAACCATCCCCGCCGAAACCGGCAGCCTGAACATTGGCCGCGAAAGTGAAGCGGCGGCAGCGCCGGCTACGGCTGACGTGCCCCCGGCTGCCGGCGGTAGCGACTTTCCGTGGTGGATTGTGGCGGTGGTGGTGATGCTTTTGGGTGTTTTGCTCTTGGGTGGTTTGATTGTGCTTGGCAGCGGCAAATCTAACAAGTCGTCCGCGCCGGCCCAAACCCGCCAGCCGGGCCAACGACCGCCGGTGCGGCCATCCGGCTCCCGGCCCAGCGCGTTCAAGCAAAACTCCTGACCTGGCCTCAAAGCAGTAGTTTAGACAATCCGGCGACTTATCCCCGGTATCCCAGGGCCGGTCAATTGTCCCCCAGTTCAGTCAGGACGAGGGAGACCCTCAAGGTTTCTGAAACCTTGAGGGCCTCTATTCGGTAGAAAAGCCAATTGTTCTTGCGTTGTATCTGCTGTTTGCCTGGCAGACATACAACAAAGGTATGTTCAGTGGAAATACGTCCTTTTATTTGTGGCACAAAAACCGCCGTCATCAGCTTAACCATCCTGATGCTGGCGTTGTTTTCTTTTATAAAACAGCCGGTCAATTCTGCTCAGGCTCAAACGCCGGATGCAGCCGATGTTGCCGCAGCTCTGGATGAAGCCGAATCGGTTAGAGTGATTGTTGTCTTGCGGACAGCGGAGCCTGGGCCTGCCACCGGCTTGTCAGTAGAGGCAGTGGCCCAGGCCCAACAGTCAGTGGTGGCCGCCTTACCGCTTCACGACTTTCGCCCGATTCAACGGTTTGAAACTTTGCCCGGCCTGGTGGGTGAGGTGACGGCCCCGGGTCTGGAGATTTTGCTCAACCGGCCCGAAGTAGAAGCCGTCGCCCTCGATCTGCCGGTGGAGGCGGCCTTAACCGAGAGCGTGGCTTTGATTGGGGCCGATTCTGTTTGGGCCCAATTGGGTTTCACCGGGGCCGGGGTAAATGTGGCGGTGCTGGATACCGGCCTTGATCCTACTCACCCGGATTTGGCCGACAACCTGGTGGCGCAAAAATGTTTTGGCCACGGTATTTGTCCCCCTGATAATACGGCTGAAGGTGATCTTGCTTGGGATGGCCATGGCCACGGCACCCACCTGGCCGGTATCATCAGCGGGCGCGGCCAGAGCGCCCCGCGGGGGGGCGCCCCGGATGCGGGCCTGGTTGCCGTGAAAGTGATGAGCGATAGCGGCTCCGGTTTCACCTCCGATGTTATTGCCGGGATTGATTGGATCATAGCCAATCAATCCCAACTCAAGGTAAAAGTTATCAATCTGAGCCTGGGCGGCGGCGCGTATAGCGGGGTTTGTGATAATGCCGATGCCAACACTCAACTGTATACCCAGGCGATTCAGGCGGCCAGGGAAGCCGGGATTACAATTTTTGCGGCGGCGGGCAACAAAGGATTGGCCAACCAGATGATGGCCCCGGCCTGCGTGTCGGGCGTGATAGCCGTGGGCAGCACTTATGATGCTAACCTGGGTCCGGTCACGTTGGGCGGTTGTACCGATGCCCAGACCACGGCCGACCAGGTAACCTGCATCAGTAACAGCAGCCCCGCCCTGGATTTGCTTGCGCCCGGCGCAGTGATTGACTCAACCGCCCTGGGCGGCGGCCAGCGCCGCGAGTCCGGCACGTCAATGGCCACCGCCCACGCCTCGGCCGTGGCGGCCTTGATGTTGTCCGCCAACACCGCTCTGACCCCCCTTGAAATTGAAACAATTTTGGCTGAAACCGGCGTGCCCATCACCGACAGCCGCAACGGCCGGATAACTCCGCGCGTAAATGCGTTGGCCGCGGTCAGCCGGGTTGCCGGCCATCAGGCTGCGGCCGTTTCAGGAACCGTGTTATTGCAGGGCCGCACCGACCACAGCGGCGTCCAAATCCTTTTGAGTGAAGGCCCCTGCGCCGCTGCGCTGGCGACGGCCTCAACCACGACCACCGGCCCGGGCGGCTACTTTGAAATTGCGGCATTGCCTGCCGGGCAGAATCAGCCATACTTGCAAGTGGTTCAATCCGGTTATCTGACGGGCCAGCACAACATGCCCGCAGGCAATTTGGGCGTGATCACCTTGCCCGGCGGCGATGTGACCGGCGATGGTTTGATTGATATTTTTGACCTGTCTTTTATTGCCCTCCGTTACAACGGCCATGATCCCTCTGCCGATATCACGGCCGATGGCCTGGTAGACGTTTTTGATTTGGTGATTGCGGCGGGGAATTATGGCCGAGAGGGGCCAGTTAAGGATTGGCGGTAGAAGTTACAAAAATTTAGATTACGAACTCACAGGGTGTTGTTACTCAAGCTGAGCCAATAATTCTGTGGGAGTCAATACCGGGATAGTTGCAGCCTTAAACCCGGTGCTATCTCGGGACACAATAGCGTTGAGGTTGGCCATGTGGGCGCAAGCAATTTGCAAGTTGTCTTCAAAATCGTTACCCGGCAGCGCGTAGGCTTGTTGCAGAGTTTTTCGATCAACGGGGCAGATTTCGAACGTTTCCAGACAGAGGTGGACCGCCTTACGGGCAGTTTCCAAATTGGCCAAACGATGAGCAATGTAAAAAATATCGGTCAGAGTGGAAGCAACAAGGTGTCCCACAATCCGTCCCTCCTCATTTGCCTGCCAAATAGTGGCTGCTTCTATGGCCCACGGCTGTCGATCTAACAAAACATCAAGCAAGATATTGGTATCCAGTAGAATAAGCATCAACCGTACTTCTCCAAACGTCGTTCTCTCAGCCACTCTTGAATCTCTGCATCAGATGGCGGCATATGGCTTCCTGACAGGAGGCCATACGCCTCTGGCAACGTGCTACGTTTGAGCTGAGACGAAGTGGAATCGGGGACCGCCAATTCTGAAGCCAGGGTTTTTAAAACATCTTGAACCAGGATTAGGCGTCTGGAAAGAGGCCACCGGCGAATGACGGTCAAAATGTTTTCGTAACTGGTTGTTTGTAAATTATCCATAATGCCGTCTCCAAACTTTGGGGCAAGATAGCATATCCTGGCAATTATTATGCCTCAGATAGTAATTGCATCCAAATTCTATCTCAACGGCTGAGAAACTTGGCCACAACCATTGGTGGCCGGTTGAAGATGGTTTGCAAGATTGCTATCTACGAGCCAGATAATTGGTGTAACCTGTGGATAGCCCCAAAGTACATCTTGAATATTTAACAATACTATGATATGTTAAAAGTGTTGTAAGGTTGCAGCAGCTATTTTGTACTTTAACAAAAAAATGCCTGGGAGTCTTGTTTATTATCTATGGCCAAAACAATTGACTCCTGATCCTAACCCGGAGAAGACCGTGTCTGACAGGTTTTTCTTATCTTGTTTTGTTTTCCTGACACACTTCATTGATAACGGCCAATTCATTGCCTGCCATTATGGAGAGTGTGTTTAGCATAGAGCCAGCCCATTTATTTGGGATTGGCTCTTTTTGTTTCCACTCAGGAATGTTTGACTTAATTAAATGCATTCCAATTTAACTTCGTTTTAACGGAAGGCTTAACCAATGAAATACCAAAATTTGTCCCAGTTGTTCCATATTGCCTTTATATTTGTGCTGCTTTTGACTGTAGCTACCGTCACGCCGGTAACAGCCCAGGAACCGGAAACAGATGAATCTGAGGTTGAGATACAAATCGTTGATTTTATCAGATTTCTGTGGAATCCGGAGGAAACCTCTATTTCCAGAGGTGATGGGGCTGTAGTGACCAGCCTCAATATTGAAGGCGCTCAACAGATATCCGGGTTCACCCTGGCTATTGCCTACGATGCCTCCATTGTTTCCCCCAGCGATGTTAGGCCCGGCGCGCTGCTGCCGGGAACCAAGGGGGTGGACTATTTCTTCACTGTCACAAATGGTGGCATAGGGTTGAACTGCGGCGGCGACAGTTCCTTTTTGATCAACTTTGTGGTTTTGGAACCCCGTCTCACCATTGAGGGCAGCGGCAGTCTGGTTGATATTCTTTGGCGCAGCGACCCCGATGCGGCCGTGGATGATGAAGCCAGGATATGTCTCGACGGCAGCGACTCCTTGATAGTGGATAATAACGGTGTAAAGAGTCGAACTGCTGTGGTTGATACTGTTGGAAAGATAACGGTCATTCCCCAAAGCATTTTTAGGTTTCAAATCCTGCTGGAGGGTGGCAAAAACAGCGGGGAGGTAGCCGATGTGGTGCCGGAGCCTATCTTTACCCAGATTACTATCAATAATACCTACTCGTGTGATGGACAGGGAGTGGATAAAGATGGTTTCTGCGCTTTTAATAACGCTACACAGGAACCGCCCTATTTCATTCAGGTGAATAGAACCGGGTATCTTGAGGCCGTTGTTTCTTTGGATGAGCCAACGGATGCGACCTCAATATTGTTGTTGGCCGGCGATCTTAATAATGACAACGTGGTCAATATTCTTGATATTCGCCAAATGGCCGGCCTGTTGGGGCAAACGGTTGGCCCTTATACTATGGCTGAGGCAGCCGATTATACTTCGGATGACAAACTTGATATTATGGACCTGGTTCTGGTAGCCAAAAATTATGGCATGGCCGGCCCCACAGAAGTTATTGTGCCGGGAGATGAATTTCCCTTTGTAAGGTAAAGAACTATGAAAAGCCTACCCTGGCCGAGAAAATGGCTTATCAGCTTCATCGTAGTGGTTATCCTGGTGTTAGGTTTATCCGGGGCGCAGGTTTCATTGGCCTGTGGTTGGCCTCCTTGTCCCGGGCCTGTCCCCGTTTGTCCGCCACGCTATGAGCCGCCTTGCCCTCCATCAACTCCCCTTGTCCCTTCACCTGAACCTTGCCAGGTCACCGGCATAATTTTTGGCCGGGAGGTTTACGACATGGGCGAAACAATTGAGGTAACAGTGAGGGTGGCCGACTACCGGGGTACGCCGCTGGGCGGGGCAAATGTGGCGGCAGACGTAACCCGGCAGCCGTTCAACATCCAGGCGTCAACCGGATTTGGCCTGATTGACCGGATGGGCGAGTATGATGGCGTTTATGATAAAACCACTGAACCCGGAAACTATCACTTCAAGTTTACGGTTTCCGACCCAACCGGCCAACAGTTTTTGCCCTGTTATGGCGAAGCAGAAATTGAGATTCGACCCAATCCCACCGTGGAAGCATGCCAGATTACCCTCACCTCTGATAAACCAGAGTACCAAGTTGGCGAGACTATCGCTTTGACCGCACAAGTAACCGCCAATGGTAAATATCAATGCGATGCGGTGGTAGAAGGAACCGGGCCGGATAGCCACAAGCTTAACTTCACCGGCAATTGCCCTTATCTGGCTGTTTACCCGCATACGGATATTGCGGGCAGCTACACCTTTCATGTGTCGGCCCGTGACCCCCAGCAGAAATTCCGGCCTTGCTCAACCGACTTGACGGTTACGGTCAATCAGAATGGTAATGAGGTAAAGGTGCGGGTTGTTCCTGAAACTCAGGAATCTACTTTATGCCGTTTGCAAGATACAACGGCCATTAATGTTGATGATGTTACCAACCTGTCCAAAATAGAATTGGTAACAACTTACAAACCGGATGTGCTCCAGGTAATTGACGCCGACCCTGGCCAGCGCGGGGTACAGGTAAGAGCGGGCAATGGTTGGGAAACGGCCCATATCATTGAAAACAGAGTTGATACCCGGCAGGGCCGTATCTACTTTGTGGCGGAACTGTTGGATGGTTATGCCATCAACGGCACAACCGGCTTGATGGCCTTTGATTGGCGGTCTCAAAACGAAGGAAGCAGCTCCATTATCCTGGAAAAGGTGATTTTAACCGACCACAAAGGGCAGGTGATTAAATCTATGCTCCAACATGGAATAGCTATCGTTAAACATGTTCAAGATTGTCGAGGGGCAGGGGTGGCCAGGTTGCAAAGTCGTTCTGACCATAGCGGCATCATTGTGACCAATACCACCGGCGAACAGGCACAAACCCGGGTTGATGGCTTTTTTATCATCACCCCCGACCGCATTCTGTATTTTGAATTTCCCGGCTATCTTTCTGCTCAGGTTGACTTGTCCCAATCTGAGCAGAATGAAGGACTGGACACGATCACCTTGTTGGCCGGTGATGTGAACGGCGATAACCTTATTGATGTTTTGGACCTGGCTTACGTAGCCAACACCTATTCTTCCACCAACTCGCTGACCGATTTCAACGCCGATGGGCAGGTAAATATCCTGGACCTGTCCTTGATTGCCGGTAATTATGGTCGGCAAACTCTGACTGCCAGGTAAACAATGCCATTAGAGGATAACATAATGAAAAAGTTATTAATACCCCATTTTTTGAAATGGGCAATTGGTTTGTTATTACTTTTGATAATGCTGATCGGAGTTGCGCCAACGTTGGCTCACCAGCTTCAACGTAATGGCCAGCCTGATTTTTCCGGCGTCAGCCAGGCTGCTGCCAATGGAAATGCTGTTGTTGAATTGCGCGAAACTCATCTCGATGTTACCTATTTTGCGAAAAATGGCCGTATGGATGGAGTAACGCTAACACCCACCGGACTGCATTTGGCCGAGGGCGAAAGCAGAGGAAGTTATACATCCGGTATCATTCACAGCCCCCTGGCTTTTACTACCGATATTGTCCCTCTTTGGGAGGTTGAAGTGGAACAGGCAGAATTCCGTGTGGAAACACGCTTGACTTTTGATAATGGCGCCTCCTGGACCGAATGGCAAGAAAATCCTGAAGCCTTCTATCCGGTGCGCGATAATCTACACGGTGGGCATCTCATCTGGGTTGGGCGTAACCTGACAGCCTTACAGTTTCGAGTAACCCTGTTCAATAACGCGATGGGCACTTCATCTCATTTCAAGAATCTGACCCTGGTTTTCAGCGATACCAGTCAGGGGCCGAACGATAGCGAGATTGCGGGGCAAATGAGTGGAGCCAGCACAACCGGCTCAATTTGCCCGCCGCAAAAACCGCCTGTTGTTTCACGGACCCACTGGGGCTGCCCCGATGGTCAACACAGCCCTCGCCGCCTGCCGCTCTACCATCCGGTGACGCACGTTATCATTCATCAGGCCGAAACACCCAACCATACCGACCCGTACTACAACTGGGCCAGTTGGGTGCGCTCAGTTTGGAATTACCATACCAATGTGTTGGGCTGGGGCGACGTGGGTTACAATTATCTCATTGACCCCAACGGCGTTATTTATGAGGGCCGGGCCGGAGGCGATGATGTGGTGGGCATTCACGACAGGCACAATTACGGTTCTATGGCCATTGGCTTCCTGGGTTGCTATGGCGGCTGCGATGACCCTGCTTTAAATGTAGCCGAACCAGACCAGATGATATTGGATGAAGCGGCCAATTTGATAGCCTGGAAATTGGGGCAAAAGGATATTGACCCTTTCAGCAGCGGCCCCTATGGTCATTTGCCCAATGTGCCCGTAATTGCCGGAGGGCAAGATGTCGCGCCAACCACCTCTCCAGGGGATAGTTTGTATATCAAACTGCCTGAACTGCGGGCTATGACGGCAGAAAAAATCAAATGCGAGCTACAGACATGTCAAATTACCGGCTTTGAATTCGATAAAGAAATCTACAACACAGGTGAAACCATTGATATGAACATCTGGCTGGCCGATAGCCAGGGGATGCCGCTGATTGATGCCCAAGTAGAAGCCAAGCTAACCCGACATCCTCTAACCGTACAACCCCTGACCGAACTTTTGGCGGATGGGCCGGCAGATGATAATTTTCTTTTAACAGATGAAGGATGGGGCAAATATGTTGGCCATTATGCTCAAACCGAGAGTGTTGGAGCCTATCATTTCACCTTCACCGCCCGCGATCCAACCGGCGAACGATTTTTGTCCTGTATCGCCTCGCCGGCCCCTGTTGTGGTTGTTGACAACACCACGCCTGTTCCACCGTCTGCAACCCCAACACCTACGATCACCCCTGGCACGCCATTCCCCAGCCCAACCCCAACACCTTCACCATCTTCAACCGGTATTGCGCCTACTGCTACGCCAACAGCTACACCCAGCCCAACCCCAACGCCGGATATTACCGGGCCAATTGTCAAAGTTATCCCTGAAAATTTGATAATACCTGTTCGTACTACTCAGGAGACAACGGCGATCAACATCGAAAATGTTTCCAACCTGGCTGCCGTGCATATAGAAGTTGTGTATGATCCAAATGTGTTGCAAGTGCTTGACGCCAACGAAAAAAAAGAAGGCGTACAGGTGTGGGTTAATGATGCTTTTGCTAACGGCTTCATTGCTAAAAACATCGTTGATTCGATCAATGGCCGCATTACTGTTGCGGTTACGCTTATAGGCAGCGATAAAATTGATGGAAACAGCAATTTGATAACAGTTGATTGGCAACCTAAAACTGTGGGCGTTAGCAACATTGTTTTGGAGAATCTCATTCTGGCCAATGTCAACGGACAGGTGATACCGTTCACCCCCCAACATGGCCGGGCAGAAGTAGTGGATGATCATGCCGGAACTTCAGGAGTGGTAACATTGCAAGGCCGTACCAAACACAGCGGTATTCTTGTAACCAACAGCGCAGGACAACAAACGCAAACTCAAGATGATGGCTCTTTCTTTGTTACGGGCAATGACACGCTCAAATTTCAGTTTCCCGGTTATTTATCGGCCCAGGCTAATGTTCGAGTAGGATTGGAATTAAGTCAGATAGATAACGGAGCCGCTTTCCAAACATCGCATCTGGAAGAAATAATCTTGCTGGCTGGGGATATTAATGCCGATGACGTGATAGATATTCTCGATTTAGCCTATATTGCTTCTGCTTATGCCAGCGCCAACCCAACGGCCAACCTTAATGCCGATAGCGTTGTTGATATTTTTGACCTGGTAATTGCAGCGGGGAATTATGGCAAACATAGCCGGGTAGAGGATTGGAAATGAGTAGTTTAAGGAGGATTTAACCATGAGATTTTTATTAAAAACTTATGTTAACCAAAAACGAATAATGGGGATAGGAACGTTACTGCTGGCCTTGCTGGCCACCTGGCTCTTTAGCCTGCCCCAACCGCGTGCTTCGGCTCAGGATGGCCGGGTTACTCACGCTTCGGCAAATGGCGATTCAAACATCATTTCCCAACAAATGGTTTTGGCTGCTGGCGAATTTGCTGAGACCGGCACGAGGGACAATGTGCAAGTTACGGCTGAAGGTTTGACCTTGGCCGAAGGGGCCGGTACCGGCGTTTACATTTCCGAGGCCATTCATTCGCCCCTGGACTTTACCACCGACATTGGCCCGGCTTGGTTGGCCGACCTCCCGGCCGGGACATCGGTTTTGGTGGAAACGCGTTTGAGCAGTGACGGCCAAAGCTGGGGCGACTGGTCAGCCGTGCCGGTGGAATATTATCCCGTGCGCCAGGCTGAATACGGTGGCGTGTTGATTTGGGCTAACCAGCCCGAGGTTTACGTCCAGTTCAAGCTGGTGTTGCAGGCTGCCGCAAATGGCCCGTCGCCTCTCTTTCGCCGGCTGACCTTATTCTTCAACGATACCAGTCAAGGCCCCGGCACCGCAGCCGCCGTAGCCCAAGCCCAACGCGAAAATACCGGGCCGGCTTCTTTAACCTGCCCGGCCAAACCCCTGGTCATTCCACGCACTGCCTGGGGCTGCCCGTCCGGTGGGAATAGCCCCTATTGGCCGCCGGCCTACCAGCCGGTGACGCACGTTGTCATCAACCATACGGCCACGCCCAATTCCGCCGATGATTGGGCCAAAGTGGTACGCTCGATCTGGCATTACCACGCCTATGTGCTTGGTTGGGGAGACGTGGGGTATCAATATCTCATTGACCCCCTGGGCAATATTTACGAGGGCCGGGCCGGCGGCGACGACGTGATTGGCGCGTTTGATGGTTATAATCGCGGCGCAATGGGCCTGGGCTACATTGGCTGTTACGGCAATTGTGATTATCTGGGCATCGCCAATGCGCAGCCTTCACCGGCCATGCTGTCAGCCGGTAATGCGCTAATGGCCTGGAAAGTGGACCAGGAAGAGCTTGACCCCTTTGGCAACGGTCAATATTGTTATCAAACCTTGCCCAATATTGTCTCCCGCTCCGCCGTCACCTGCCGGGGTGGTTCGCTGTCGCCGGGGGACTACCTGGACGCCAGGGCGCCGGAGATGCGCCAGGCCGTGGCCGACATCATTGCGAACTGTCAGGAGGTTACACCCACTCCGGGCGTAACGGTTATTATCACTATTGAGCCAACAACTCCCACTCCCACTCCCACCCCCACCGGCCAGACCCCTTCACCAACAGCTACGCCGTCGCCAACCCCAACCGGCGGCACGTTAACCCCTACGGCTACGCCCTCACCATCGCCAACTCCAACCATCGGCACGCCAACGTCTACGGCTACCCCTTCGCTCACACTCACCCCCACCAACACCCCTTCGCCAACCCCAACCGGCCCGGCAGTAGGCTTATCGCCGGCCTTGCTCCAAGTTGGCCTTGAAGGAACCGGCCAAACCCGGGTTGAAGTGACCAATATCTCCGACTTGTACGGCGTTGATTTTCGTTTGACCTACGACCCGGCCGTAGTGGAAGTGGTTGACGCAGACCCCAATACCGATGGCGTTCAGGTGGGCGTGGGCGAGATTTTCCAGGAGGTGGAGTCGTTTGTGCTCAAGAACGAAGCCGGCGATGGGGTCATTAATTTTGTGGCCACCCGGCAAGGGCCGGCCCCGGTTTTTAGCGGGACAGGTGAGTTGGTTGAAATCACCTGGCGCGGCAAAACCGAAGGAGAAACCCCGCTTGAGTTTAGCCAGGTTAAGGTATCTAACCCGGATGGCTTACCTTTATCCGTAGCCGTTCAGAACGGTCAAATTGAGGTTGTTTTGCAAATTGTTATGCGCGGCTGGATTGAGTTTAGAGATGCCAACGATAGTTTTAGATGGGGTTGGGGCGACCCGCCGCCCGAAATTGGGCAGGCAGACGGTCAATTTGAAGTGGTGATAGACCCCACCACCGGCGCCTACGTTTTAACCGTCACTGTGCCGGGTTATCTCACCGTGGTCATCAAGGGGCAGGATTTTACCGACCTGAGCGATATTGATCTGGATGACATCATCCTGATTGGGGGTGAAGTGACCGGCGACGACTTGATAGACGTTTTTGACCTGACCTTTATTGGCAGTCGTTACGGGGGTTCTGAAGCTACAGCCGACATTAACCGTGATGGGATCACCGACATTTTTGATTTGACCCTGGCCGCGTCCAATTATGGACAGCAGGGTCCCGTTACGGTAGGCTTGGAGTTAGAATAAGGCACCGTAGAGGCCCCCGAGGTTTTAAAAGCCTTGGGGGCCTAAATAATTATGATGACAACATTTGCCACCTACTTGCATCCCCATACTATACCAATTGAAAAGATTTCCTTTGCCGGCCACTCAGTTCCCTTTAATTCACCCGCTGGAACGTGAGCACGTAAGAAAAGTGCTTGCCCGGCGGCAAAGGGCAATTATCCAGCGTAAGGCAGGCGGCGTTGGGATAGTCCGGCCCGCCCAATTTGCCCACAATGTCTTCAGGCACGGGTTGCATTAAAGACATATTGTGGGAAACCTCGCTGGTCACAGGCTCGCCGTTAACGCTTTCCACCTTTAAACGGAAAACTTCGCGGTCCATCAAAAGTTCCGCTTTGCCCGGCCCTTTATCGCCAGAGATGGTTTGAGCGGGATATTCGGCGGTATTGACAAGCAAGGCCCCGTCAAGGGGACTGCCCCCGGCGTCGAGAACGGTGATAAAGATGGTGCGGCCCGAACCTGCGCCCTCGATGCCGCCGTTATTTTCCCCCAACCCCAAAACGCGCAGTTCGGTGATGACAAAATCGAATTCCGGGGCAGGGGTGGCGGTCGGTTCCGGCGTAGCCGTTGGCTCGGCGGGAAGTGGCGGGGCGGTTGGTTCGGCCGGGGTGTCAGTGGCTGCGGGTTCTTCAGAAAGCGGGGCGGCGGCTTCTATCACGGGGGTATCGGTGGGCAGGGGGGGGATAGTGGGCGTGGGCGTGGGCGCGTTTGTCGCCGGGGCCGGAGCAAGGGTGGCGGTTGGGGCAAGTTTGGGAGTTTTGGTGGGCGTGGGGGTGAGGGTAGGCTGGTTTTGGGCCAAAAAGTCGGGACGGCAGGCCAGGCCCGCCAGGCAGAGCAGGATTACCCCAAGCAGGATTTTTGGTTGATAAAGTTTCATTTGGGCGCATCTCCAAGGTTTGATAATGGCGGGTATTATACCATCAGGAGCAATTAAAAGGCCAACCCACCTTGCCAGCAACAATTTGGTGAGGCATAATAGCCTGGCCGGCCTGACAATGCCTGAATTCGGAGGCCGGGCAGGATGTGGTATGTTTGAATTCAAAAATCTGGCCCTGCAAGACGTAACCTTTGCGCTATGCGCCCAGAGCGTGCCTCTGGACGAATTTAAGGTTGTGGCTCATAGAGACTTTGAAATTGACCGGCAGAGCCGGGGGAGTGTCTCCATCATCGGCCAAAGTCACGTTTTGCGGTTTTCCAGAGGCGCGGAGGCGTTATCGGAAATTTTACTGTGCGTGCCGTATGACCTTACGGCCTACAGCCCCATTAACCAGACCAAGTCGTCGGCCAATTTTCGCTTTAGCCTTGAGCTTGGCCACCTTAAATATGCCACCCGCGTTTCCACCACAGTGGCGGCTGCGCCGGATGAGTGGCTCAAAATATCCGGCCCGTTCCAGCAAAACGCCAATGCGTTGACGTTCCATTTTCCGCCAGGCCCGCTGCCGTACCCGCCGCTAACCTCGCTGGTTTGGCGCATTGGCCGGGCGGCTGTCACGGTCAAGTCAATTCATACTTTTCCGGCTGAAAATGCCCTGGTCAAAACCCACACTCGCTTAAATTGGGCCTGATTTGGCCGCAAAATTGCTTGACACCCTACCCCTGTTTGTGCTATTCTTCATCTGTTATAAATACCTGTTTGGGGAGGCTTTTCCCGTGCGACGCGAGCGCGTGTCTGACGATATTTACGTTTTTACCAGTAGCCTTTACGCTCAAGTAACGGCCTCGGCGGTGGTTACCTGGGAAGGAATTGTGGTGATTGACACCTTGCCCTATCCCGTGGAAACACTTGAGATGTTAGAATGTTTAAATAGCTTAGGCCAAGGCCCGATAAGATACCTGGTCAATACCCACTGGCATGGCGACCACACCTACGGCAATTATTTGTTTGATGATTCTATCCAACTGGTGTGTCATGAAAGATGCCAGCAGTTATTGCGCCAGGAAGGCCCGCGGATTTTGCACGAGGCGCGGGAAACAACGCCCCTGCTGGAAGAGGTTGAATTGCGAGTGCCCGACATTACGTTTGACGAGGGCCAATTGGTGCTGCACGTGGGCAACAAATCTATTGAAATAACCCTGACCCCCGGCCACACCATGGATTCAACCGTGGCCTACGTGCGCGAGGATAAAGTTTTGTTGGCCGCCGACACCATGATGCCGGTGCCTTATTTTGTTTGGGGAGACCGGCATATCTTTAAAGAATCGCTGAACTACTTAAAGGAATACAACCTGGAAAGCATTGTGCAGGGGCATGGCGAAGTGTTGCTGCGCGGCGAAATTCCGGGCGCCATTGATTCCAGTATTCGCTACCTGGATGTTTTAGAAGAAAAAGTGGCCAAAGTGGTTGAAAAGGGGGCCAGCCGGCAAGCCCTGGACCGCCTGACCATTGAGAGTTGCGGCAAGAGCCGCATTCCCCTCAACGGCCTGGTGCAAGATTTGCACCGGGCCAATGCCTATGCTTTGTACGACGAGCTGGCAGGCGCAAAGTGAGCGGAGATCAATCCTGGGTGCGTTTGATTTTGGCCCCCAGTTTTAATAGTTTCTCCTCAATATTTTCATAGCCCCGATCTATCTGGCCAATATTACGAATTACGGTTTTGCCTTCGGCGCAGAGGGCGGCAATGAGCAGGGCGATGCCGGCCCGGATGTCGGGGCTGGAGATGCCTTGCCGGTCGCCGCGCAGGGTGCTGGGGCCTTGCACCAGGGCGCGGTGGGGGTCGCACAGCACAATCCTGGCCCCCATACTGATCAGCCGGTCCACAAAATAAAGGCGACTCTCGTACATTTTTTCGTGAAAAAGCACGGTTCCCGTGGCCTGGGTGGCGGCAACCAGGGTCACGCTCATCATGTCGGCGGGGAAAGCGGGCCAGGGGGCGTCGTCAATTTTGGGAATAGCGTCGCCGATATCGGGCATGATCACCAGCAGTTGATCGTCGGGCAAAAAAAGATCGTTCCCCTGGATTTCGGGGTTGATGCCCAGGCGGTTATAAACCATCAGCGTCATGCGCAGGTGTTCCAGCCCGGCGTTTTTGATTAAAATCTCTCCCCTGGTAACGGCAGACAGGGCGATAAAACTGCCCACTTCCAGGTAGTCCGAGCTGAGGGTAAACTCCACCCCCTTGAGCGATTCAACCCCTTCAATAACCAGCGTGTTTGATCCCACCCCTTGAATCTGAGCGCCCATTTTGTTGAGCATCAGGCACAGGTCTTGCACGTGGGGTTCAGAAGCGGCGTTACGCAGAATGGTTGTGCCTTTGGCCAGCGCCGCGGCCAGAACGGCGTTTTCGGTGGCGGTTACGCTGGCTTCCTCCAGCAAAATGTCTTGGCCGCGCAGTCGGGTGGCCTTGAGGATAAAATCGCCGTTGTATTCAAACTTTGCGCCCAGGGCTTGCAAGGCCGTGATGTGCGTGTCCACGCGCCGCCGCCCAATCTGGTCGCCGCCCGGTTGGCAAAGGCGGACTTCGCCCTCTCTGGCCAGCAGCGAACCCATTAACACCAGCGCGCCGCGCATTTTGGCAAAGCGGGTTGGGTCGGGCGTGGTGGTGCGGATAGCGCCGGCGCGCAGGGTGACGTGGCGCGCGCTGTGGTGCGTAACTTCTACGCCCAAATCTTCCATGATGTTGAGCATGGTGCGCACGTCGCCGATATCGGGCAGGTTGCGCAGCGTTACCGGCTGGTCTGTGAGCAGCGCCGCTGAAATCAGGGGAAAGGCTGCGTTTTTATTGCCGCTGGGCACAACTTCGCCTTTGAGCGGCGCTTGTCCTTCAATGATAAACGATTCCATAATTATACTTTCAGAACTATGCTTCCAGATCAAGGCTGTCGGTGATGGTCACAATATCGCCAAGTTGCACGCCCAGGGTTTGCGCGGCGTTGCCGTTTCGTATAGCAATTTCAACGTGGTTGCGCAGGCTGCCGGTGTAAGCCACAAGCCGGCCTTCGGCCACGTCGGCAAAGGTGCGCCGGAGCGATTTGATGATGTGGCGGCCTATGGTAAACGTGACTTGCGGTGGGTTGTCAATATCATGGGCCGTGATATTCAAAGTGAGGTTACCAAAGCGGTCAATGTGGATCACGCGACATTCGCTGTTTTTGCACTTTAGCTCAAAGCCTAACCGCACCAGGTTAATGGCCGACGGGCCAAACTGGGCCAGCGGCGCCCCGTTGGCAATGTGGGCGGCAGCCGGGGCAAAGATGTCGCGCCCGTGAAAGGTGGCGCTAACATTGGGCAGTTGGTAATCGGGATTGGTCAGCGTTACCGCTTCCAGCACGTTAACATCGTCGGCTGCCAGGGCCAGGCCAAACACGCCGTTGTCGGGGCCAACAAAAAAGCCCTGGTTTGTGCGCACGGCAATGGCCCGGCGTTTGCTGCCCACGCCGGGGTCAACCACCACGCAATGCACGGCGTGGGGGGGATAGTAGCCAAAGGCCCGGTACAGTACAAACGCCGCCGCCCGAATATCTTGCGGCGGAATATCGTGCGATAGATCGGCCAGGACGGCGGCGGGACAAATGCGCAGGATCACGCCCCGCATCACGCCCACGTAGCCGTCTTTTTCGCCAAAATCGGTGGTTAATGTAACAATGGGCCGGCGGCCGTTTTGCTGTGAAAAGGTCATCAATAACTTTTCTCCGGCGGTCTATTGTACGCCAGCTACAGGGGAGCGGCAAAACACCAAATGAGAAATGGGCCGGCAGGTTGATTGTGTAACGGAATCGTTTTTGTTATAATGGGCATAACCTTTTTTGGCGTTGGACGAAGATGATCTTGGCGCAGCGCTTTGATCATAGCATAGCTGAACCCAAAGTGTTAGACCAGATTCCCACTTTACGCCAACAACCAACCAACGATTCGTGATTTTGATTTTCGACTTCAGGAGTAACCTATGGGTGCCGCAATTGTCAGTTTAGCGATCATGGCCGGAGCCATTTATCTTCTTTCAATCATCACCGACGAGTTTTTTATCAAAAGCCTGGACCAAATAGCCCAAAAATGGAAATTGCCCGGCAATGTGGCCGGGGCGTCGTTGATGGCTATGGGGTCGTCCGCGCCGGAGTTGGCCATTGCCCTTTTTGCCTTGTTTTTGGGCGGCGGCGAGCACAGCGATGTGGGCATTGGCACAATTGTCGGTTCGGCCGTGTTCAATATTTTGGTGATCACGGGCGTGTCGGCCGTTGCCAGGCCGGCCAGGATTACCTGGCAGGTGGTTATCCGCGATTGCGTGATCTACGTGGCCAGCATTGGTTTGCTGCTGATCTCTTTTGCCGACGGCCGGATCACGGGCCTGGAAGCCGGGGCCTTTTTAGGACTTTACGGGGTTTATATTTTCATTCTTTTCCAGTGGAACGCCTTTTTGCCCGGCGAAGCGGCGGAAGTAATTGAGGTGATAGAAACCAGATTACAAGCGGGGCATAAACCTAACGGGGCCTTATACCAAAAAGCCAGGCGGGTTATTGCAAAGGGTTTTGGCGTTCTTATGGGCGACCCGCGCCGGGTTTATATCCGCGCTTTTTTGGTGTCTATTGTGTTCATTGCCGGTATCAGTTGGGTGTTGGTGGAGTATTCGGTGCGTTTTGCCCAGGCTATCGGGATTCCGCCGGTTATTGTGGCTTTAACGGTGCTGGCCGCCGGCACCTCTGCGCCGGATTTGATCTCCTCGGTCATTGTGGCCCGCCAGGGCCGGGGCGAGATGGCTATTGCCAACGCCGTTGGCTCCAATATTTTTGACATTTTGGTGGGCTTGGGCCTGCCCTGGCTGATTGCCCTGTTGATCCGCGGCAAAACCATTATGGTTGGCACCGAAAATCTGTGGCTGTCAACAATTATTTTGTTGGGCACCGTGGTTGTTTTGTTTGCCTTTCTCTCCACCGGCCGCCTTCTCAGCCGCAAAGAGGGGTGGGCTTTGGTGGTTGTTTACACCGTTTTTGTTTTGTGGACATGGCTAGAAGAGATGGTGCGGGCTTGGACGGGAATTTGAGGCATAATCTCCCTGGAAGCGTTTAGCCGGCATCTGGGGCGGTTCCGCGCCACGCATTAAGGCCGTGTTCCAACATCTGAATCAGAAAGGGATTGGTTTCGTTGGGCGTTTCCACCAGATGGTAGGCGCAAAATTGAATGATCCAGGCATCCAGCAGACGATCTTCGGCTACGTAGTCGGGCAGCATGCGTAACAATTCCCGGCCAATGCGTAGCCGGTCTTTTTTGTCGGCCAGATAGGCGGTAGCCAGGTTGAGGAATTGGGCGTAGCCGGCGTCACCCTGGGCCGGCGGTTCAGGGTAAGCCGTTGCTTCGCAGGCGCGGCGAACCTCGCCGACCGGGTAACGGTAGGAGGCAAAACGATCCTCGGCAAATAGATGGCGTGTACGTTCGGCAAACATCGGCGGGTCGTTTAGAATTTTTTCAAACCCGGCCCGCTGAACGTCCATTGCGGCGGTAGCCGCTTCAATTTCGTCAAAGGTTGCTTCGTAAGTAGCCAGTTCCTCGGCAACCTCTTTGGTCATTTTTTGCCGGTCGGCCAATTGATGGGCCAGCACCGTTCTTTGCCGGCGGGGGGCCTGGTCTTTTTGCATGCAGCATTGTTTATATTTTTTGCCGCTGCCGCAGGGGCAGGGAGCGTTGCGATTGATCTTTAAGGTACTCATAAATTTTGTCCGCCTGTTGTGATTGGGTTAGGGTACAGCCCAAACCGCTCCGGTTTGAGGCCGGGGCTGAGTATAGCACATTCCCTGCCGGCTGACAATTGAATTTGGAGAATTCGGGCTATTCGTAAGCCAACACTTCCCGCACGCTCAAGCGCGAGGCGTTCCAGGCGGGCAGCAGGCTGGCCAGGGCGGCCAGAAAAAGGATGATGCCCAACCACATCAAGGCGCCGCCAAAGGCAAAGGCGTACGTTAAGGGCGATTCTAAAAAAGCCACGCCCACTGCATCACTCAAGAGTTTGCCAATGGGCCAACCCAAAATAGCGCCAATGACCCAACTGATCAGGCCAATCACCAGACCCTCAAGGATCACAATTTTCATCACATCCCCATCCGACGCGCCCACGGCGCGCATAACGCCAATCTCGCGGGTGCGCTCGATCACGTTGATGCTCATGGTGCCCATCAGTCCCAAACAGCCTACCAGGGCAATCAACACCGCCATAAAGGCTAGAAAAAAGACAATGATATTAAATTGATATTCTATATTGTCTCGAATGGAGGCTGTGGTTTCTGTTTCTCTAACTTGCAAGCCCAACCGATCAAAATAATCTTTGACCCGCCGGGCCAATTGCTCCTGGAATTCAGGCGAATGGTCTTGGGCCACAATTTGCACGCCGCCGGAGCGGCCAATGTAGCGAACATAACGGGCAAAGTAAGGATAGTTGGCGTAAATAATGCGCCCGGTCATTACCCCTTTAACCAGGCCAACTACGCGCCACGTATCTTCCCGACCTTCAATGGTCAGCGTTAGCTCATCCCCCACCTTTATGTCCGGCTCCTCTTTGATCACTTCCGTATTCACCACAATGGCGTTTTCATCGTCGGGCAGCAGCCAGCGGCCTTGAAGCAGGGTTGGCTGGATCATGGTGGTGTCGGCGGGCGTGCCCAAGATGGAGATGTTAGGCCCTTCGTGGCCATCGGGGCGCATCCGGCGGGCGGTATTGCCAATCCAGCTTTCGGCATCTACCACACCCGGCACATTCAGCGCCAGCCGCTCAATTTCCTTGATACGGTGGGAATGGTCAAAATCCACTTCAACGTCGTAATTCCAATAGGTCAGGGCCTCGTCTAGCGTGGCCAGCAGCGAGCTGTGCACGCTTAACACGGCAATAAAAATGGCCCCGCCCAGGGTTAAGGTAAATAAGGTTAAGGCCAGGCGGGCCTTACGGCGGATGGTATTGCGCATTGAAATGCGAACGGGGCGGGACAAAGCCAATATTTTGCCGGTGAGCCACTCTGTGGCCCGGTCAATAAAGTGGCTGCCAAATTGTCCTTTACCCAAACCATAACTACTGATGGCCTCGTTGACCGTAATCCGCGCGCCGCTGACGATGGGGTATAGCGCGGCCAGCAGCGGCACAATCAAGCCCACGGCTATTTCAACGGCCAGCGCCTGGGGCGGAAGGCGAAAGCCGGCCAGGTTAAAATTGATCAGCCAGGCCAGGTACGCCGAAAACTTATACGCCGCCCACGCCCCTAAAGGCACGGCCACCAGCAATGATAGCAGGCTAAAAAATAGAACCATTCCCAGATAAAGTTGGATAATTTGCGTGGCCTGAGCGCCTATGGCTTTCATAATGCCCACTTGTTTAACTTGCTGGGCCAAAATAGCGGAGATAGTATTGATCACCAAAAAAGCACTTAAAAATAGCGAGAGCACGCCCAGCACGCCTAAAATCATCAACATCGGTTGGACAATTTCGTTGGCTTCGTGTTCTTCCGGTTCAGGAATCCAGGTCCAGTATACATTTTTGCCGCTTTTTTCAATCTTTTTTTCAACCGCATCGGCCACCGTCTGAATTTCATCTTTGGTGGGGGCGTATTTATCCAGGCGGAAGGTCAACTGATCATAATGACGCCACTCGCCCAGCCAGGCCAGAGTTTCAAAAGTGATGTAACCATAGGCCTCGCCCACAAACGGCGCCGGTGGGTTATACATATCGTGGACAATGCCGGCCACCCGGATGTGCCGGATTTTGCCGTCGGGTGTTTCAATTTCCAATACGTCGCCCTCTTGGGCGTTGGCAATTTCCAGCGATTGCCGCTCCAATAACAGTTCCCGTTTGGGCGGCGGCCAGGCCCCGCTCACAGGGCTAACAATGTTAAGACGCTGGTCGTTGTAGTCATTGAGCACGTCCAGGTTGAGCGTTTTCCACTGGTCCGGCCCCACCTTAAGACGCACCTCAAACTCATCCAAACGGGCATCGGCCTCGGCCACTCCCTCAACCCGGCGCACGGCTTCAACCACGTTATCATCAAACCAACTGGGAAAAAGGTGGGCATGGCCAGGGTGAGTGGCCGCGTACGTGCTGGCCATATCTTCCGAGAGCATAATCCGGGTGCTTACGATGAGGCCAATGGCAAACACACCTACGGCAATGGAGAGAATGACCAAAACGGTGCGTATTTTGTTCAACCATAAATCGCGTAGTATTTTTCGCCAGCGTGGTCTGAGCATGGGTACTCCCTAAAAAATTGTGAATTGTGAATTGTGAATTGTGAATTGTGAATTGTGAATTATGAATTATGAATTGTGAATTATGAATTGTGAATTGTGAATTGTGAATTGTGAATTGTGAATTGTGAATTGTGAATTGTGAATGATTAAAACCTGTTGTTCGCTGAATTGTTGAATTGGGCGAATTCTATTATCAGTGAGGAATGTAGCTGGCAACGTTTGTTTGGGGCATAGGAGTGGTTGGCGGCTTGTTTTTACTATTCAGCTCCTGCTTTACAATCTTGCCGTCGGCAATGGTAATGGTGCGCCAGGCCCGGCGGGCCAGGTCGTTATCGTGCGTTACCATCAAAATGGTTTTGCCCTCGGCCACCAATTCTTCAAAAAGCTGAAAAACCGAGGCGGCGGTGTGCGAATCCAGGTTGCCAGTTGGTTCGTCGGCCAAAAGCAATGGCGGGTCGTTGGCCAGGGCGCGGGCAATGGCTACCCGCTGTTGTTGCCCGCCCGACATTTGCGCGGGCAACTTGTGGGCCTGATCGGCCATATCTACCTGCTCCAACAGGTGCAACGCCCGTTCCTCCCGTTCGTGAAACGAATACATCCGGCAAAAGTCCATGGGCAGCATTACATTCTCAATCACGGTCAGCATAGGCAGCAATTGGAAAAACTGAAAAATAACGCCCACATGCAGCCCTCGCCAGCGGGCCATCTGGCCCTCTTTAAAGGTGTGAATGGGCGCGCCTTTAACCACCACCTGGCCCGAAGTAGGCCGGTCAATGCCGGCAATCATATTAATCAGGGTAGACTTGCCGCTGCCCGACTTGCCGATAACGGCCACAAATTCGCCCGGCTCAACCTGCAAGTTAACCTCTTTTAAGGCCATAAACAGACCGGCCTCGCTTGCAAAAGTTTTCGCCACCTGCGCTATCTCAATCAGCGGGCCGCTGCCGTTTTTCTGATGACCATTATTGTTGCAGTTTGAGACGGCGGGGTTAAATTTCCCATTCCCACGTTGCAACCAGTGTTTGAACATTGATACCTCTCTCCTCTATCAATAGACAATTTAGAGCGCAAAGCCAGCTTTGCCACTCTGCTATAGTTTTTATTTTTTGCCTCTAAATTTATACGAAGTAACCCCCAAAAAGTTGTAACTTACAGCAAATATTGCTTATGGTCAAACGCAAACAGCACGATAGGAACGGCCCAGATTTTGAGCAGGCCGGGCAAGTTTCTAAAAATCCTGGCTTTTGGCCGTGGATACAAATCAGTTTTTGACTCAATTGCCATAAAGGGGGAAAATAAGAAGAGAGGTTCCATGTGCGAACGGTTTATTTTTAGTTAGAGGTCCAGGGGAGGTGATGAAATGACAAGCAAAGCCGAACTTGAAATTATTACGGCGCTCCGGGCAATGGAGTTCTTTAGCGGCCTGGAAACCGTACATTTGAAGAAACTGGCTTCAATAGCCACCGAGGCGGAGTTTGAGAAAGGTGAGATAATCTACCGCGAGGGAGATTTGGACCAGGCTATGTACCTGGTTCAAAAAGGAGAAGTGGTCATTGAAATGAAAACGCCCGAGCAGAGCTACGCCACGGTGCTCAAGGTCGGTCCCAAACAACTTTTTGGTTGGTCTTCTTTGTTCCCCGGCCAACGCAAGCGGGCCAGAGCGCGCTCTCTCAAACATACCCACGTGTTTATTCTTAACGGTGAACGGCTCAATCATTTGTTTCAAGCGGATCATAAGCTTGAAAATGTGGTGATGCGGCGGATGATCAAACTGGTGGCGGAACGAGTGTATGCCACCCGGCAGCAATTGATTGAACCCTATTCTACACCTCAATCATAATCTTGATTACCTTATCCCGATAGCCTAAATTAAGCGCGTAAGCTTCCGGCGTTTTGGCCAGGGGGAAACGATGGGTGATCATTGTTTGTAAATCTACCGCGCCGCTTTCGGCCAGGTGCAGGGTGCGGGGGTAGGTGTTTTTCATACGCCGCACCAGGCGAATATCCGCCCCTTTCCGCCGCACTGTGGAATGTTGTATCCTCAGTTGGTCGTCTTCAGAAATACCGGCAATGACCAGCCGCCCGCCATAACAGAGCATCTCCGCCGCGGTCTGCACCGACTGGTCGGCCCAGGCCGCTTCAATGGCAATGTCCACGCCGCGGCCGTCGGTAGCCTGCAACACCGCTTTGGCCTGGTCAACTTCGTCGCAATTGAGAGGAATAGCCCCATATTTTTTAGCCAAGGTCAGCCGCCAGGGAAATTTATCGCTGATAAAGATGGGGGCCGCGCCGGATAACTTGGCTAATTGCAATATCAGCAGGCCAATGCACCCCGCTCCCAAAATAGCCACACTGTGGCCCACTTTAATCCGGGCCAGGTCTACGGTATGAAGGGCAATCCCCAGCGGTTCTAGCATGGCGCCGGCAGTATCGTCAACTGCGTCGGGCAGGGGAAAACAACAGCGGGCAGGCATGTGCATCCATTGGCACAGGCTGCCCTGATCGGGGTAGGTGCCACAGAAATGCAAACGCCGGCACAGGTTGGGCTGGCCATGCTGGCACCTCTCACAACGCCAGCATGGCACCGCCGGATCAACGGCAACGCGCATGCCGGGCAAAAGCGGCCGGTCAAATCCATCCCGGCTTTCCGGCCCCACCGCCTCTACCACTGCGGCAAATTCGTGGCCCAAAATAAAGGGACTTTGCACTGCCTCACTGCCAATGCGAGCATCTTTGTACAAATGCAGATCGCTGCCACACACGCCCACGGTGGTAATCCGCAGCAGCGCTTGTCCCAGGCCCGGCGAACCCGGATGGGGGATTTGCTCAAGGCGCATATCGCGCGGGCCATGTAACCGGACGGCGGTCATTTCTGGTGGATAATTTGTCATTAGATCACTCCCTGGTTGTAAAAAGATACGGATCAAAAAAAGCGATTACTCTCTCAGGCAAACTTTTTCTGCAAAATCTCGGTGAGGGTGGGTTGGCCAATCTCCTGCAAATCGTAACGCACCCGCTGCCAGGGGTGTTTGAGTTTGAGCAACCGGCCCAAATCAATGGGCGTGCCAATGACCACCAAGTCGCAGGGCGTGGCGTTGATAGTTTGTTCCAGCTCCTTCATTTGCGTTTCGCCGTAGCCCATGGCCGGCAGCACGGCACCGGTGGTGGGGTATTTTTGATAGGTTTCCAGAATTGAACCGGCGGCGTAGGGACGGGGATCAATAATTTCTGCTGCGCCAAAACGTTGGGCAGCCACCACGCCCGCGCCGTAGGCCATTTCGCCGTGGGTCAGGGTGGGGCCATCCTCAACCACCAATACGCGCTGTCCGCGAATAGCCGCCGGGTCATCCACCATAATCGGTGAGGCGGCCTCAACAATGATGGCCTGGGGGGCCGCTGTTTGCACATTGCGCCGCACCTGAACCACGTTGGCTGCGTCGGCGGTGTCAATTTTGTTGATCACCACCACGTCGGCCATGCGCAAGTTGGCTTCGCCCGGGTGGTAATTCAGTTCGTGACCGGGCCGGTGGGGGTCAACCACCACCAGATGCAGGTCGGGTTGAAAGAAAGGCAGGTCATTATTGCCCCCATCCCAAACCACCACATCGGCTTCTGTTTCGGCCTGTCGTAAAATGGCTTCGTAATCAACGCCGGCGTAAACAATCGTTCCCCGCGCCAGGTGAGGCTCGTACTCCTCGCGCTCTTCGATGGTACACTCGTATTCATCCAGGTCGTCATACTCGGCAAAACGTTGCACGGCCTGGACCACCAGATTGCCATAGGGCATGGGGTGGCGCACGGCCACCACCTTTTGGCCCAACGCCTGGAGAATTTGGCAAACGCAGCGCGTGGTTTGACTTTTACCGCTGCCGGTGCGCGTGGCGCAGATGGATACAACCGGCTTGCTGCTTTTGAGCATGGTGTGGTGCGGGCCAAGCAGCCGAAAATCTGCGCCGGCAGCCAACACCACCGAGGCTTTATGCATCACATAGGCGTGGGGAATGTCGGAATAGGCAAAAATTACCTGATCAATATCCAATTCGGCAATCAGATTGACTAATTCAGATTCGGGGCGAATGGGAATGCCGTTGGGATAAAGAGGGCCGGCCAATTCCGGGGGATAAACCCGGCCTTCGATGTTGGGGATTTGGGTGGCCGTGAAGGCCAGCACTTGATAAGTTTGGTTGTTGCGGAAATAAACGTTGAAGTTGTGAAAATCGCGCCCGGCGGCGCCCATGATGATAATTCGCTGCTTCGCCATTGAGGCAACTCCTGGATAATGGTGAATTGTGAATGGTGAATGATTAATTGTTAACGGTTACGGCTACTCCTGGCCGGTGCGCCCAGTTTTTTGGGGCGCAGCTGAAGCCTGCTAAAGAGAGGTCAAAAAAGTTTAAGGGCGCATTTGCCGTTTTTTAAGCAACGGCAGGCAGCTTTAAGCCAGGTAAGCCAATAAAATACTGAAGCCGTACAAACCCAGCAGGGGCGCCATTACCAGGGCCATGTTGAAAGGGTCAATAGTGGGGGTGATCATAGCGGCAATGATGGCCACAATCACAATGGCAAAACGCCACTGCTGCATCAAAAATTTAGGCGTCACCAGGCCAACCTTGGCCATAATAAAAATGATAAGAGGAGTTTCAAAACTCACCCCTATCCAGAAAGTGAGAGAGGTGACAAAGGGGATATATTCTTTTGACTGCCATTGTTGGACAAAAATATCTGTTTGCCAGCTTTTTAAAAAGCCGATGGCTGTAGGCAACATTAAAAACCAGGCAAAAGCAACGCCAATTAAAAAAAGCAGCGTAGCCGCCGGCACGCCCCACATAATGTATTGCTTCTCGTTTTCTTCCAGCCCTGGCAAGATGAACATTAACACCTGGTAGATCAGATAAGGCATGGCCACCACCAGGCCACCGGTCAGGGCTACTCTAAAATAAACAGCGATGCTCTCGGTGGGTTTGAGCACCAGCAATTTGTCGCCATAAGGGGCCATCAATATTTCAAAAATCTGGTCGGTAAAAATGGCGACAATAAAGGTGGCCGCCAGCACCACAATGAACGATCTGACCAAACGGTCGCGCAATTCTTCAAAATGTCCTAACAGCGACATTTGGCCAAGCCCAAATTCTCCTTCATCAGGAAATTGTTTGGGTTCAGGTGAGGATGGAAGGCCCCTACTCATTTATCACCTCTTTGGTAATAATGGCCGGTGGTTGCGGCTGCTCCAATGGCGATTCGCTTTTTTCTTCTGATGCGGTTGGGGGGATAAGGTCCGGGTTTGTCTCAGTAATCTTGGCCACAACCAATCTGGCCGCTTCTTCGGCCACTTCAGCAGCCATATTTTTAGCCACTTTTTCGGCCACTTCAGCAGCCACAGTTTGGGCAATTTTTTCGGCCACTTCGGCGGCCACGTCGCTAACCGTTTTTACCGCCGACACGTCAAGCTCTTCTTCCACAGCCCCGGATGCGGTCGGCTGGCCGGTTGCCGTTTTGCCGGCCGGCGGCTGCGGCGACGGCGCAACAACGTCTATCTCAAGCTCATTTTCGTCCAGTTCAACCACATCAGATATATCACTTTCTGCCAGCGCGGCTGTCTCAGACACGCCGGTTGCTTTGTCCTTGGCGGCCATACGCTTGGCATCCAGTTTGGCTCGGAGTCTGTCTATAAGTTCAGGCTGCTCAATTTCTGCTTTACTCTGTCTGGAGGCAGAGGCGGTTGCTTTCACTTGAGCCGTTTCAGAGTCAACCACCGCTTTGGCTTGAGCCAATTCGGCAGAAATATCGGCTTGCGCCCCCGACATTTCACTGGAAACAGTGTAGGTGACATCCTTAACTTCAGTGGTCACCGTTTCCTGTGCCTCTACCAGCGCCCGTCTGGCCTCCTCAAGACTCTGGCGCGCTTCTTCCAATGCCGCCAATTCTTCGCGCCATTCAACCAGAAAAACTTGAGACATCATGCGCCATTCTCTGAGTTTTCGGCCAATTCTGCCGGCATACACGGGCAAACGTTGCGGGCCAAAGATCATCAGCGCAATGATAAAAATCAATATTAATTCAGAAAAGCCAATACCCAGAATATTCATTCAATTCAAATGAGACGTATATTGTACCAATTCAGATATTCTATTATTATCTCTCATTCCTGCAAATAGGGCAACATCAGGCGGAGACAAAACGGCAGGGATGGATATGTTTGGGGGGGAAAATATTTTCAGGCAGCTACTTCTAACATTTCTCGGAATTTGACGCGATCCCGAGACACCAAACTGCCCAACACTCCATTCACAAAACGGGGTGAGCTTTCGCTGCCAAACATTTTGGCCAATTCAACTGCTTCATTGATGGCCACTTTAGGCGGGATGTCGGGGTCAAAAAGCAATTCGTAGATGGCAATCCGTAAAACGTTACGGTCTGCTGCGGCAATTTGTTCAATCGGCCACTCCGGGGCCAATTCACCCACAATACTGTCCAGGTAAGTGCGGTACGTTTGGACACCCATAACCAACGTCCGGGCAAAGGTTACAGCGGGTTCGGGCAAGGGAGGTGGTTGCAGCTCCTGTTCTTTATTAAAGAGCCGGCAACTGGAGTTACGGCAAACGGCATCGTCAATAGTGATAAAGCCACCACATTGTTGACAGGCTCGATCTTCCAACCTGGCTTGCAGGGCAGTTTGAGGATTGTGGTCCGTGAAGTCAAGCTCATAAAGGGTTTGTAATACTACTGCGCGCGCGCGTCGTCGAGCTTTCATTGGCTACCTCCCGGCTACAATAGACTTGCCTGAATATTCAGTATCATGATGTGAATGTTCATTGCGATCTCAAGTCGCGGGCCGCCAACAACTTGCCGTTGGCGGAATTTTTTTAATGCAAGGAAATTTTTAAAATTTTTGCGCTTTTGCGCCGGTTAAACAGAAATTTTTTACCCCTCCGCCTTCTCCCCGGGTGGTGTCAAAAATTTACTGCATTACCAGGCCGCCGTCAACGGCTAACACCTGCCCGGTAATAAAAGCGGCCTCACCAGAGGCAAAAAACAAAATGGCGTTGGCCACATCTTCCACTTCGCCCAATCGCCCCAAGGGCGTGTTGTCAATGGAAGCCTGGACCATCTCTGGCGGCAAAACATCCGTCAGTTGGGTTTTGATAAAACCAGGCGCTATGGCATTGACCGTGATATTCCGTGAGCCAACTTCTTTGGCCAAAGATTTGGTCAAACCAATGATACCGGCCTTGGAAGCGGCATAATTGGTTTGGCCCACCTGCCCCGCCAACCCCACTACCGAGGCCATGTTGATGATCCGACCGTACCGTTTTTTCATCATAGGCCGGATTACGGCTTTGGAACAGTGGTACACGCTATAAAGATTAACTTTTAACACCAGGTCCCAATCATCTTCCTTCATCGTCATGATCAGGTTATCGCGCGTAATTCCGGCGTTATTTACAAGTATATCAATTTGGCCGTGAGTGTCAATGACGGTTTTGACCATAGCCTGCACTTCGTCGGCGTTTGACACATTTGTTTGCACAAAAAGGGCCTCGCCGCCGTCTTGTTTTATCTTGGCCGCAACCTCTTCGCCCCTGGCGGCCAAATCAACAATAACCACCCTGGCCCCTTCCCGGGCAAAAGCCGAAACGGCAGCCTGGCCAATGCCATTAGCGCCGCCGGTCACGATGGCTACTTTGTTTTGAAATCTTTTTGTTGTTGTCATCCGGTTAAAAGTATCCCTCCTGCATAGGATTATTATGTCAATAGTTACCGAGTCTTTATATAGGACAATAGTCCTATTGGCAGCCCCTAACCCGGACAAATGGGAATGAGAAACCCGGCATCAGTGGCGACCAACCGGCAATTTCTAATTTCTGGTTTCTTGAGCCGAAACAAATGCCTCAATTTCTTCCGGCGTACCAACATTGTAAGTATTGGCCTTTGGCTCAATCCGCCGAACCAGGCCGGTTAACACATTTTTGGGGCCAATTTCTACAAAATCGCTGACATTCTGGGCCGCTATCCAGCGCACCGAGTCGGTCCAGCGCACGGACGAAGTCAGTTGCCCCTCCATCTCCTGGCGAATGGCTTCCAGAGAGCTAAGCGGCGTTGCGGTGATGTTAGCCACAATTGGCACCTCGGGCAGGTTGAGCGGCGTCCGGTCAACCGCCTGGCGAAACTCGTCGGCAATAACGCGCATTAATTCGGAATGTGAGGCAATGCTGATGGGCAGTTTAACGGCGCGTTTGGCTTTAGCGGCCTGGGCCAACTCAATGCCTCGTTCCACGGCCGCGTTGTGGCCGGAAATCACCACCTGGCCGGGGGAATTGTAATTGGCCAATTGGAGTACGCCGCTGCCTTCGGCGGTCACGTCCTGGCATATTTGGGCGACCACGTCGTCGTCCAGCTTCAGGATAACGGCCATGCTGCCGGGGTTGACCTCGCCGGCTTTTTTCATAAGCCGGCCCCGTTCCCGCACCAGGCGCAAGCCATCCTCAAAGGACATCACCCCCGCCGCCACATACGCCGAATACTCGCCCAGGCTGTGGCCGGCCATGTACTGGGGGGGCACATTGTACCCCACCGACCTGAGCGCGGCCAGCGCAGCCATACTGACCACAAAAATAGCGGGCTGGGTGTTGACGGTGTCGTTCAACTCCTCTGCCGGACCTTCAAAACAGAGCTGGCTGAACGGAAAGTCCAGAATATCGTCGGCCTGGGCAAAAAGTTGGCGAGCGGCGGGGTAACGTTTGGCCAGGGCCTGACCCATGCTCATTTCCTGAGAACCTTGACCGGGAAATATAAAAGCGGTGGGAATTGTGATCATGGTTTAACCAAATAAAGGCCGTACGGATGCGGCCGCGGAATAAGGGTTGTTACTGGCCGGTTTCTTCTATCTCAATCACTTGCTCACCATTGTAGGTGCCGCAATTGGGGCAAACGTGGTGAGCCAGGCGCAGGGTGCCACATTGAGGGCAAGGAACCATGTGCGGCGTTTTTAAACGCAAATAATGCGCCCGCCGGCGGTCTCGGCGCACTCTGGAGACTTTTCGTTTGGGTAAGGCGCCCATTGATTTGATCCTTTCTAACTTAAACTATTCAATCTATTTTTAAGGCCTGCAAGCCCGCCCAACGCGGGTCTATCTGGTCTTCGGCGCAATCGCACGGCGCAATATTACGGTCCTGGCCGCAATGCGGGCAAAGCCCTTTACAATCCGGCCGGCAATAACGAATCCCCTCGCTCATAACCACTAATTCCTGCCACACCACCTCAGACAGGTCCAAAATGTTTTGCTCGTCAATAAGATTGGCGGCTTCAGCCTGGGCGGGTTTTGGCACCGGCGCGCCGGTGAATATATTGATAACCGGATAAAACTCTTCTTCCAGGTTAAGGATTACCGGCCTGGTGAAATCGGTCAAACAGCGACCGCAGCTTTTTTGGATGGTGGTCTGCAACTGGCCGGTGACCAAAATATGGGGGCCGGTGCGCAGGAAATCAACCTGACCCACCAAGGGAGAAACCACCTCTACATCGTCGAGTTCGGCGTTGACCTCGGTTTCAATCGCATAACTACGGGTGGCGCCGGTGGCCTCTTTTAATAATTGCGCAACGTTAAACTGCAATTCAGATAGGGCTAACATGGCCTATTTTTACACACAAGCGGTTGATTATAAGAGAGAACATAAGATTGTCAAATAAAAGGGGTGCGTCCAAAATTTTTTGGAAAGCACGGAGGGGAATTGGGGGGACACCGTCTGTGCATAGCACAGATTCACACCCCCCGGTCCTCCTAAAATGTCGGACAGACCCAAATAAAAGATAGCAGCAATAGGCTCGCAAAGCAAATGGCGGCTAAAATTAAGTTTCTTCTACAACCTCGCTGCTCTCCTCTTCTTCCAGGGGTAACGCTTTTGCCACGGCGTTTTTCTTTTTCTCCTGGGTTTCTCTGACCTGCCGCAATCCATTGCGCACCGTGGTCAGGGTTTTCATCAATTGCTCTTCCAGTTCGCTCAACTGGTCAACAATGTATTCATCAGCGTCGGCAATGATTTCCTGGGCCTGGACTCTGGCCTCGGCTTCAATTTCTTTGGCCCGTTGGCGGGCAAAAACAATGAGTTCATGGTCTTCGGTCATGGCCTTGGCTTTTTCGCGGGCCACCGCTATCAACCGGTCGGCCTCTTCTTGCGCTTGCAGCAGCAAACGTTCTCGTTCGGCTTCGGTGCGTTTGGCCAATTTCACTTCTTCGGGAATAGAGACCCGCATTTGGTCAATGATGTCTAAAAACTCGTCTTCCTGCAAAACCACGTTAGAGGTAAACGGAATCCGAAAGCTTTTTTCTGTAACCAATATTTCCAATCGGTCTATCAGGTGAAGAATGTCCATGGCCCGCACCGCCTTTTTGTTAATTTTTGTTTGAAGGAACGTTCACTAATCTCTTACAGAAACAATGTTAACCCGGCTATTGCCATCTTCGTCGAGCATTTCCTGTTTACCCAACGCTTCAACTACCCCCGGCGGAGCCAGGTGATTAATGCTGCCGCCATTCAGGGCTATTTCTTTTAAAACACTTGAACTTAGAAAAGAGTGCTCCTGGCTGGCCATCAGGCAGATTGTTTCAATACTGGGGTCAAGGCTATGATTGGCCAGCGATAACTGTAGCTCCCACTCAAAATCAGAAAGCGCCCGCAAGCCGCGCACAATGTAACCGGCCCCTTGTTCTTTGGCAAAGTTTACGGTTAAGCCGCTATAGCCTTGCACCCGCACGTTTTTGAGATGGGCCAACGCCTCGCGGGTCAACCGCAGCCGGTCTTCAATGGGGAAAAGTAAACTTTTTAAAGGGCGGTCAAAAACACCCACAATTAATTCGTCAAACATTCTGGCCGCTCGTTCGGCAATGTCAATATGGCCGTTGGTAATTGGATCAAAGGTGGCAGGATAAATGGCTTTGGTAATCAACTTAAATCGCTCTCCGGTTTCCAAAAATTTTTTAGTTGTTGGGCTAACAATTGGTGTTGAGGCTGTTCCAATTGGGGGTCCTCCTGGAAGATCAGTTGCGCTTCGGTGCGGGCCAACTCCAATAATTTGGCGTCGCTGAGTTTGACCAATTTTAGGTCCGGCAGACCGCTTTGCCGCGTGCCAAAAAATTCACCGGGACCGCGCATCTGCAAATCCTTTTCAGCCAGTTCAAACCCGTTGGCAGTTTTTTCAACGGCCTGTAGGCGCTGCTCTACTTCGGGCGTCACCTTATCGGCCAATAGCAGGCAATAGCTTTTGTGTTGGCCGCGGCCCACCCTGCCCCGGAATTGGTGCAATTGGGCCAGGCCAAAACGGTTGGCTCCTTCGATGAGGATAACGGTGGCATTGGGCACGTCAATGCCCACTTCTACCACCGAGGTTGAGACCAGGATGTGGGTTTGCCCATCCCGAAAGGTCGCCATTACTTTGTCTTTTTCGTCTGCCTTCATACGCCCGTGCAGCAAGCCTAACTTGAGGCGCGGAAAAATCTCTGTTTGCAGGCGTTTGTGTTCTTCAATGGCCGCCCGGGCCTCTGTTTTTTCCGACTCTTCTACCAGCGGACATATAATGAACGCCTGTTGGCCTTTTTCAATTTGTGTTCGCAAAAAACTGTAGGCTCGTTCCCGCTCCCGGGGGGTCAGCCAGCGGGTGGCAATGGGCTGGCGGCCGGGCGGCATTTCGTCAATGATAGATAGGTCCAGGTCGCCGTACAGGGTCAGGCTCAAGGTTCGCGGGATAGGCGTGGCCGTCATCACCAACATGTGGGGATTAAAGCCTTTTTCACGCAACGCGCCGCGTTGCTCCACGCCAAAACGATGCTGCTCATCAATAATGGCCAGGCGCAGGTTGTTGATTTCAACGTTGCTCTGGATGATGGCGTGCGTGCCCACCAAAATATCAACTTGCCCGGCGGCCAGTTGGTCAAACAATTCCCGGCGTTCAGCCGCAGGCGTGCTGCCGGTCAGCAAACGGATAGTGAAGGGCCGGTTCAAGGCCTGGCCGATAGGGTCAAGTAATTTACTCATGCCCTGGAAGTGTTGTTCGGCCAGGATTTCGGTGGGAGCCAAAATAGCGGCCTGGCCTTGATCTAACCCGGTTAAAACCATGGCCGCCAGGGCCACCACGGTTTTACCCGAACCCACGTCGCCTTGCAAAAGACGACTCATGGGCACGTTTTGCTGCAAATCGGCAATAATTTCATCCAGGGCTTTATGCTGGGCCTGGGTAAGTGGAAACGGCAATGCTTGTAACAACCGCTCCACCGCCTCCGGGCTAATTTGAACCGGGCGGCCCTGTTGGGCGCGCCAGGCCTGGCGCTGGCGCAAAACGCCAAGTTGAACCAGCAGCAGTTCATCCAGGGCCAAACGGTGGCGGGCTGCTTCCAATTTTTCCCAACTATCGGGAAAGTGTATCTGGCGCACGGCCTCGTTTAGAGCCGGCAGTTGCAGCCGTTTCAGCGACTTGGCCGGTAAGTGGTCGGTGAGGCGGATTGCCCAGTAATCAACCGTGGCCTTCACCTGTTTGCGCAGCCACTTGGCCGTAAGGCCCTGGGTGAGCGGATAAACCGGCACAATGCGCCCGGTATGGAGCAAATCTTTGTCTAGCTCCTCCCAATCCGGGGCCTGGAAGGTCAACCGGCCCAGGTATTCGTCAACTTTGCCGCTGACCACAATTTGCATGCCGGGTTTCAGGGCATTGACCAACCAGGGTTGATTGAACCAGGTCACGTCAATGGTGGCCGTGCCGTCGGAGAGGGTGGCTGTAACCAGGGGCATACCGCTGCGGGACTCCCGCGTGCGCGTTTTCCACACCTGGGCAATGATGGTTACTTCCTCGCCGTACTGGAGCCGGTTGATGGGTTTGAGACTGCGGTAATCGTCGTATCGCCGGGGGTATAGGCTTAAAAAATCGCCGATGGTTTGCACGCCCAATTTAGCCAGCTTTTTGGCCATGGCCTCTTTGATGCCCGGCAGTTTGGTGACCGACGAATTCAAGCCTACCTGGGCAAAATCATGCCGGGTTTCCACTTTGGCCAGAGATGAAGGCGGCGGAACCGGGGTCTGGGTTTCTTTTTGCTGAAGTTGAGAGGACTCTTGCGTTGGAGCCGGTTCTGACTGGGCGGGCGGGGCAGGTTTTTCGCTCGTTTCAGATTCAGGCGGAATGGATTTTTCTATCACCTCAGGCGCAGCCTCGCGGGCCGGCGCAGATTCCGCGCTCGCTTCAGTTTCAGGCTGAGGCGAGACGGGTTTTTCTGTTATTTCAACAGAAGACTCGCG
>JAFGDY010000035.1 GCA_016931895.1 Anaerolineae bacterium | reverse complement strand
CGAGGGGTGACTTATAAAATCAAAGTGACACGTACGGGGCCGGGCAATTCTGTCGCCCTGACCGTGGCTGGCCAGCCGATTGAAGGCCAGGTGGTGCCCTTGCCGCCGGCCGGAAAGACCCAGGTGGAAGTGCAGGTGACTTTGACGTAGTTTTTCACGCCGGGTTGCATCTTTGATTTTGCATTTTTACTTATCGGTATGATAATGGAAACTTCGCCGCAAAGACCTTACGGTTTTGCGCCCCATCGCTTAAGAATTTCTGAACAAGGAAAGGAACGACCATGAGTAACAAAACCTATCACATTGCTGTATTGCCCGGCGACGGCACCGGCCCGGAAGTTGTTAAAGAAGGGATCAAGGCGCTGCAAGTGGCCGGAGACAAGTTTGATTTTAAGTTAGACTTTACCACCTTTGATTTTGGCGGCGACCGTTACCTGCGCACCGGCGAGGTGCTGCCCGATTCCGCGCCGGACGAACTGCGCCGGTTTGACGCCATTTTTTTAGGCGCCATTGGCCACCCGGACGTAAAGCCCGGTATTTTGGAAAAAGGCATTTTGTTGCGTCTGCGTTTTGAGCTGGACCAGTACATCAATCTGCGCCCGGTCAAACTGTATCCAGGCGTGGAAACCCCGCTCAAAGACAAAGGGCCGGCAGACATTGATTACGTGGTGGTTCGGGAGAACACCGGGGGTATTTACACCGGCACCGGCGGTATCTCGATGAAAGGCACGCCGCAGGAAGTGGCCGTGCAGAGTATGGTTTACACCCGTTTTCAGGTGGAGCGCTGTTTGCGCTACGCCTTTGAGTATACCCGCAAACGCAACAAAACCAACACCCTGGCCCTGTGCGGCAAAACCAACGTGCTTACTTACGTGTACGACCTGTGGGAGCGCGCCTTCCACGAAATCGGCCAGGCCGAATATCCCGACATCAAACGCGAATATTACCATGTGGACGCCACCTGCATGTGGATGGTTAAAAACCCGGAGTGGTTTGACGTGATTGTCACCGGCAACATGTTTGGCGACATCATCACCGACCTGGGCGCGATCACCCAGGGCGGCATGGGCATTGCCGCCGGCGGCAACATCAACCCCGATGGCGTGAGCATGTTTGAACCCATCGGCGGGTCGGCTCCCAAATACACCGGCAAAAACGTGATCAATCCGCTGGCCGCCATTGCCTGCGGCGGCATGATGCTGGATTACCTGGGCGAAACCGGGGCCGCCGACGCCATTGAAAAGTCCATCATGCACGTGACCGCCCACAAACTCAAGAGCATGGCCGCCGGCAGGATGGGTTACTCCACCACTGAAGTGGGTGATCTAGTGGCCGAGGGGATTTAGCCCTCTGAGAACATGTTTTTTAAATGTCATTTCGAGGCCGTTAGACCGAGAAATCTTTTTCTAAAGGTACGGTTTCGAGGAGATTTCTCCCTTCGGTCGAAATGACATATCCACCACCTTTGCGGCAAGTGTTGGTTTCAAACTGATTTCAGTATAGATTTTCTAATTTGTAGTTTGCAATTTGTTGTTTTTACATATCCAAAATCAATGACGATTGGAGACATCAACGATGAAAGAAAAAATTGAAAATCTGTTACAACAAATGACCCTGGCCGAAAAAGTGTCTATGGCTGCCGGTTCCACCATGTGGAATTCCACCGGCGTTGAACGGCTGGGGATTCCGGCCGTCAAGGTAACCGACGGGCCGAACGGAGCCAGAGGCGGCCATCTTTTTGGTGGGGTTTCGGCGGCGTGTTTTCCGGTGGGCATTGCCCTGGCCTCCACCTGGAATACGGACCTGGTTGAGCAAATTGGCCAGGCTCTGGGCCAGGAAGCCAAAACCAAAGGGGCGCACATTCTGCTGGCGCCTACGGTCAACATTCATCGGTCCCCCTTGAATGGCCGGAACTTTGAGTGTTACTCCGAAGACCCCTATCTCACCGCCCGGCTGGCGGTGGCCTATATCAACGGCGTGCAGAGCCAGAACGTGGGGGCGTGCATCAAACATTTTGTATGCAACGACTCTGAGTTTGAGCGGATGAGCATCAGTTCCGAGGTGGCCGAGCGCCCCCTGCGCGAAATTTACCTGCTGCCGTTTGAAACAGCGGTGAAAGAAGCCAAACCCTGGTCGGTCATGTCGTCGTACAATCGCATCAACGGCACGTATGCCTGCGATAATGTCTACCTGCTCACCGACATCCTGAAAAATGAATGGGGTTTTGAGGGCATTGTGATGTCCGATTGGTTTGGCACCAAAAGCACGGTTGAAGCGGCCAACGCCGGGCTGGACCTGGAAATGCCCGGCCCCCCGCAATGGATGGGCGATAAACTGCTCCAGGCGGTCAAAGAGGGTCGCGTCAGCGAGGCTGTGATTGACGATAAAGTGCGGCGCTTACTGCGCATCGTCTTCAAATCTGGCGTGTTTGACGATCCGGCCGAGCGCCCCGAGCAGGCCGTGGACAGCCCCGAACATCGTCGTCTGATTCGACAGGCTGCCGGCGAGGCAATGGTGCTGTTGAAGAATGACCGCAATGTGTTGCCCCTTGATCCGAACAAGATTAAAACGCTGGCCATTATTGGGCCAAACGTCAAGGGCGCGCCGATTATGGGCGGCGGCAGCGCGCGGGTCAAACCCCATCATATTGTCACCGCTTTTGAGGGCATCACCCAACGCGCCGGTGATACTATTGAACTGGCCTATGAATTGGGGTGTCCCCATCACAAATTGTTGCCCGTCTTGAACTCCTCTTGGTTGACTGCCCTCACCGCTGCAACATCTGGCTTGCAGATGGAATATTTCAACAGTCTTGATCTATCGGGCGAAGTGGTGGCGACCGCCGTGGCCGATACCGCAGAAATTGTGTGGTTTGGCGATCTGGCCCAGGGGGTGGATCCGGAAAAATTCTCTGCTCGTTTGACGGCTAACTTTACCGCGCCTGAAAGCGGGAGGTACACCTTTAGCTTGGTCAGTGTCGGGTTAAGCCGGTTGTATCTTGATGGCCAGGAGTTGATTGATAACTGGAGCGAACAATTCCCCGGCGAGTCCTTCTTTGGCATGGGCAGCCGGGAAATGAAGGCCGAGGTTGAGTTACAGGCCGGGCGCGTTTATGCCCTAAAAATTGAGTACAGCCGCGAGAAAGCTTCAATGCTGGCCGGGCTACGGGTGGGTTGTTTGTTGCCCATTCCTGAAGACGCCATTAAACGGGCGGCAACCCTGGCTGCCGGGGCCGATGTGGCGTTGCTCTTTGTGGGCACTACGGATGAATGGGAAAGTGAGGGCTTCGACCGGCCCGGCATGGACCTGCCCGGCGAGCAAAATCTATTGGTGGAAAAAGTGGCCGCCGCCAATCCCAATACGGTAGTGGTGCTCAATACCGGCTCGCCGCATGCAATGCCCTGGCTGGATAAAGTGGCGGGGGTGGTGCAGGCCTGGTTCCCCGGCCAGGAGGCGGGCCACGCCCTTGCCGACGTGCTGTTTGGCGATGTTAATCCCTCGGGCAAATTGTCCCAAACCTTTCCCAAACGTCTGGCCGACAATCCGGCGTTTATCAATTACCCCGGCGAGAATGGCCGGGTGTACTACGGCGAGGGCCTGTTTGTGGGCTATCGCTATTACGAAAAGAAAATGATCGAGCCGCTCTTCCCCTTTGGCTACGGTCTCTCCTACACCACATTTGAGTATAACAACCTGGCTCTCAACGCCAAAGAATATGCTTATGGCGATACCATCCAGGTGAGTGTGGCTGTCACCAACACCGGCCGGCGCGAGGGCAAAGAGGTGGTCCAACTCTACGTGCGGGATGTGAGGTCTAGCCTGGCCCGGCCCGAAAAAGAGTTAAAGGCCTTCAAAAAAGTAGCCCTCAAACCGGGCGAAACCCAAACCGTGGCCTTCACGCTGGATGGACGGGCCTTGTCGTTCTATGATCCTGAAAAGCAGGGCTGGGTGGCCGAGGCGGGTGAATTTGAAATTCTGGTGGGCAGCTCATCGCAAGATATTCGGGCGCGGGCCACGTTTTTCTTGCAAACCTCCGGCTTGGTCAGCGACGTGGAGGGTAATTCGGCCAAACTTGGCGTCAAAAATACGCTGAAAGAATTGCTGGCTAATGCAGCGGCCAAAGCCATTCTGGAAAAACATTTTGGCGAGATGATGCGGTCGCCCCAACTGGCGGTGGGCATGGACTTTTCGCTGGAACAGATAGCCGGATTTGTGCCGGATGTGTTAACGCCGGATAAGTTGCGGCAGCTTGATGAGGAATTAGGGACGTTGTAGGTATACCGGACCTCACCACAAAGCCACCAAGAGCACGAAGTCACCAAGATTCTTTGAGTCCTTTGTGCCTTTTGTGTAAAAACCCTCTAGCCCAGAATTTGAGCGTTAACCGGAGGGACAACATGCCGTTTCAATTAAAAATCATTGCCTTCATCGTCGCTACGGCCGGTCTTGTTTGGGTCTCTTGGCCCGCCTTGCGTAATTTTCGCTCGCACGGTTTTTACCGTTTTTTTGCCTGGGAAGCAGTGGTGATTTTGGTTTTGTTAAACCTTGATTATTGGCTTAATAAACCTTTCGCCCTTCACCAGATAATATCTTGGCTCTTGTTGATCGTTTCCCTATTTCTGGTGCTGCACGGGGTTCAACTGTTGCGTACCGCCGGTAAACCCAATCAGGAACGGCGTGATCCGTCGTTGTTAGGCATGGAAAAAACAACCGAGTTAATAACTATCGGCGCGTATCGTTACATCCGGCATCCGCTTTACAGTTCTTTGTTTTTTTTGGCTTGGGGCGTATTTTTTAAACAACCTTCCCTGGTTGGATTTTGTTTGGCGGCTGGAGCCACTTTTTTTCTGACCATGACGGCCAGGGTGGAAGAAGCGGAGAATGTCCGTTTTTTTGGCGTCGCCTATCAAAGTTATATGCAACAGACGAAAAGGTTTGTCCCTTATTTATTCTGACACACATGGAGAAGGACAACTGGATGACAAAATAAAAAACACCTTTGCCCAATTGGATGGTTAGTTTAAGGATTTTGTCTTCCAAATTGCAAGCGAGGGAAAAGCCGGTTGGAGGTGGGCTGATAACGGCATCGCCTATTACGCCGGCTGGGGAGTGGCAGTTTTCTTGTCAATTTTATTAAAGAGGAGCAACGCAATGGCTGAAGGTCTACTACTCTTACCTATTCCTCGCCGGCTTGAATATTTTGGCGGGGAAATTTTTCTACCTGAAAACAAACTCATCATACTCAATAGCGCCGATCCGCCAAGCTTGCGCTTCACAGCGCAATACGTGCAGCAGGCGTTACAGCAGGTCGGGGTCAATTGGCCAATTGTGGCCGGGAAAGGCGTTCCGGCGGAGCAAATCGGACTGACTTTGAGCGTAGTACCGGGCGGCGCGCGCCACCCGCAGGGATACGAATTGACCATCACGCCTGCCGGAATTTCTATCGTGGCCGGTACACCGGCGGGAATCTTTTACGCCGTACAAACTCTCAGCCAGATTTTGAACCAGCAGGGAAACACCCTCTCCTTGCTTCGCATCTCCGATTGGCCCGACTTTCCCCACCGGGGGGTG
>JAFGDY010000034.1 GCA_016931895.1 Anaerolineae bacterium | reverse complement strand
CGCCGCAGGGCTTTGATATTTCCTTCTACATAGTGGCACTCGCCCGGGTGGCACCCGGCAATCAGCACCCCGTCGGCCCCCTCGCGCAGCGCCTTTAGCACAAACTGGGGGTCTACCCGGCCGCTGCACATCACCCGAAGCGGCCGCATATTGGGCGCGTAATGCATCCGGGCGGTGCCGGCCAGGTCGGCGGCGCGGTAAGAGCACCAGTTACACAAAAATCCAACAATGATCGGTTCATAAGTGTCGCTCATTTTTTCCCTTCCTTGGAAGCGTTAGCGGCTTACGCCGGTTCCAGCTCTTCTACTTTTTCCGCGCCAGATGCCGCCTCAACGGCATCCCACAACAGGCCCTTGATTTCCGACATCACCTGATTGTTGGTGAAGTGCGCGCCGGTAATGGCCGCGCTGGGACAGGCCGCCACACAGGTGCCGCAGCCCTGGCACAGAGCCGTGATAACCTCGGAAACTTTGGTATCCTCGTGGAAAACAATGGCATTGTAAGGACACATATTATTACAGATACGGCAGCCTGAGCAGAGTTCGGCCGTGATTCTGGCCCGGACCGGCTCCATCATCACCGTGCCCCGGTTGATCAGGCTGGCCACTCGCGCCGCCGCGGCCGCGCCCTGAACCACCGAGTCGGGAATATCCTTGGGGCCTTGACACGCGCCTGCAATAAAAATACCCTCGGTCATCGTGGCTACGGGGTCAAGTTTGGGATGGCGCTCAATGAAGAAGCCATCAAAATCGCAGCCCATCCCAAACAGTTTGGTAATTTCCTTGGAGTCGTGTTGGGCTTCCAGGCCCGCGCTCAAAATGACCATGTCCACCGGAACGCGGCGCTGTTTGCCAATGAGCGTATCCTCGGCCTGCACAATGAGTTTGCCTTCTTCGCCCGGCAGTCGAGCGGCGTCGGTTACTTCGGCCACCCGGCCGCGGATAAAGTGCGCGCCTTCATCTAACAGCCGGTGGTAAAACTCTTCGTAGCCTTTGCCCGGCGTGCGCATGTCAATGTAAAAATTATAAACTTCGGCGCCGGGCAAACGCTCGTGCACCAGGTGGGCAAATTTGAGCGAGTACATGCAGCAGACTTTGGAGCAGTACTCGTTGTAATTCCGGTCGCGTGAGCCAACGCAGTGCACAATGGCTACGCTTTGGGGTTCGGTCACGCCGTCGCGCAGCACCACCTTGCCGCCGGTTGGGCCAGCCGCGTTGACCAGCCGCTCAAATTCCAGCGCCGAAAAAACGTTTGCCAGCCGGCCGTAACCGTATTGGGGGATGCGGCGGGCGTCGAACAACTGGTAGCCGGTGGCCAGAATGACATTGCCAACCTGAAATTGGATCATCTGGTCTTCTTGTTCAAAGTCAATGGCGTTGGTTGGGCAGAAAATTTGGCAGGCTTTACATTTGCCGCGTTCAAAAAAGGTGCAGTTCTCTTTATCAATCACCGGATACTTGGGCACGGCCTGGGGAAAGGGGCGATAGACCGCCTTACGATAACCCAACCCGGCCTCAAACACCTCGTCCACTACCCGGCGCGGGCACTTTTCTTCGCAAATGCCGCAGCCGGTGCAGAGTTCTTCGTTTACGTAGCGGGCCTTTTTACGCACGGTAATGGTGAAATTGCCCAGGTAGCCGTCCACTTCTTCCACTTCGCTGTAGCTCAGCAGGGTAATGTTGGGGTGCTGCCCTACGTCTACCATTTTGGGCGTTAAAATACAGGCCGAGCAGTCGAGGGTGGGAAAAGTTTTATCCAGTTGGGCCATATGCCCGCCAATGGACGGCTCGCGCTCGACCAGGTAAACGTGATGCCCGGCGTCGGCCAGCTCCAGCGCGGCGGTAATTCCGGCCACGCCGCCGCCCACAATGAGGGTGTTGGGATTGATTTCAACAGGCAGAGGTTGAAGCGGTTGGTGATGCGCCACGCGCTCAACCGCGCCTTTTACCAGGGCTTTGGCCTTTTGCGTGGCCGCGGGTTTGTCGGTGGTCGCCCACGAGTTGTGTTCGCGGATGTTGGCCATTTCAAACAGAAAAGGGTTCAGCCCGCCCCGCTCGCAAGCGGCTCGGAACGTTTTTTCGTGCATGTGCGGCGAGCAGGCCGCCACCACCACGCGGGTCAGGCCGTGTTCTTTAATATCTTCTTCAATTAAATCCTGGCCCAGGCTGGAGCACATAAATTTATAGTCGCGGGCAATAACCACGTTTGTTTGCTCGCCCGCCCACCTGGCCACATCTTCAACATCCACTGTTCCGGCAATATTGGTGCCGCAATGACAGACATAAACGCCTACACGTTCTTGGCTCATTATTTTGTTTCCTCCTTCCGGCCCGGCATGGGGAGCGCCTCTTTAGACGGGCGTTCGAGTTTGGCCGGGGGGGGCGCTTCGGCGCCAATTTTGGCCAGGGCCGGGCCGGCGCCCACAAATTCTTTGCCAAAGCCCAATTGTTTGGGGGGAAGGCCAAAAGCCAGGCCGATCAGTTGGGTAAAATAGAGGATGGGTATTTTGTAATTGGTGCCAAAATGTTTATTCACGTTGTCCTGGTAGGCGTCCAGATTGAGTTGGCACATGGGGCAGAGAGTCACAATCACGTCGGCCTCGTAATCGGCGGCGTTTTTGAGCAAACGGCGGATCATTTCCAAGGCCACCGGCTCGCTGATTTGGGTCATGTGGCCGCCGCAGCAGTGGGCCTTCATGGGAAAGTCAACCACTTCCGCGCCCAGCGTCCGCATCAGGTTGTCCAGGGTGGTGGGATATTCGGGGTTATCAAAAGCATCTTCAAACCCGGGCCGCACAATCAGGCAGCCATAGTAGGCGGCCACGCGCAAGTTGTACAGGGGTCTGGTGACTTTTTGAGCCACGGCCTCGTACCCCACATCTTGCACAATGATGTCCAGCAAATGGCGCACTTTCACACTGCCCGGCCGGTAGTGCAGGCCGCCTGCGTTTAACGCGGTGTTGATTTTATGGGCCAGTTCCGGGGAGCTGGCCATGTAATGGTCTGTTTTTTTCAGGTTCAGGTAACACATGCTGCAAGGCGCCGCCAGTTGGGCGTTGTT
>JAFGDY010000033.1 GCA_016931895.1 Anaerolineae bacterium | reverse complement strand
GGCCCATCAACCACAACTGTGGTGCCAGCGTATTCGCCGGCTACCGCCTTCTCCAAAAATCCCCCGGGGGGCATGGGGAAGGTTGCTTCGGCCATTGGTTCAGAAGCAGCCGGTTCTTCGGCGGCCGGCTCTTCGGCGGCCGGCTCTTCGGCGGCCGGTTCTTCGGCGGCCGGCTCTTCGGCGGCCGGCTCTTCGGCGGCCGGCTCTTCGGCCGGCTGTTCAGGGGCAGGTGTTGCCCCGCCAGCGCAAGCCACTACCAGAGACATCACCAAAATGGCGGTGATGATTAACCATAAATTTTGGCTCTTCATTAATATCCTCCTTAATATTAAGTAACAACTATTTTTTTACACTTTTTAAAAACTACCATATTTATTTGGAATTTGAGTCTACTGATTTTGATATATCACCTCCTTTCAAAAATGCCAAGCAGTAGATATGTACGCACCCTCCCATGGGGGGTGTGGTACTCCAGGCAAAATCCTAACCGGACGAATCTCGCACCACCAACTCTGTTTCCAACAAAACTCGCCGGCCTGGCTCAACCTCCTGCAAAATCAGGTCAAACAAAAGCTCACCGGCCTTGCGGCCCAAGTCGGCGGCCGGCAGGCGGACCGTGGTCAGGGGGGGATAAAAGAAGCGGGAGAGGGGAACGTCGTCAAAACCAACCACGGCAATGTCGTCGGGTATTTCCAATTGATGTTCGTGGATGGCGGCCATTGCGCCAAAGGCCACCACATCACTGGCTACAAAAACAGCCGTAGGGAGAGGGGATTCTTGTAAAAGAGCCGTCATCGCCTCAAAGCCGCTTTCCGGGCTGTAGTTGCCATAACGCACCAATGTTTCATCAAAGGGGATATTGGCTTCGGCCAACGCTTCCTGGTAGCCAAGTAAGCGTTCAGCCGGAGCAATAAATGAAGGGGAGGCATTGGTGATACACCCAATCCGGGTGTGGCCCAACGATAATAAATATTCAACCGCCGTGCGGGCCGCAATTCGATTATCAACATCAACAGAGCAAATTTCCACGTCGGGCAGATGACCAATCAGCACCACCGGGAATCCTTCTTCGGTCAGGGCTTGGAGGTCCCTATCATCTGAGCGAGGCACGGAGAGGATAATGCCGTCAATGCGTTTGGCCCGGGCCAGGTTGAGGTAAGCGTCTTCCCGTTCCCAATTCTCCACCGAATCAAGCAATAAGCGAATACCGTGGCGGCGGACAACGTCTAATAATCCATCTACAATTTGCAAGAGAAAATCATCAGAGCTGAGGTGGTGATAACTGCGGGCAAAGACCAAGCCAATAATGCGCGTTCGGCGACTGGCCAGGGCTTGAGCGGTGGCGTCGGGCACATAGTCTAATTCCTGGGCCGCAGCCAGCACCCGCTGGCGCGTTTCTTCGCTGATGCGCATGCCTTCTACTTCGTTAAGCACAAAAGAGACGGTAGTTCTAGAAACCCCCGCCCGTTTAGCCACGTCACGGCTGGTCACCCGACGTTTAGCCACTTCTCCTCCTTGGATGGGCTTAATTAACGTTGTCAGGAAGTTTTATCGGCGTAACATGTGTTAGTAACGCGCGTTACTAACACGTGTTAATTATAGCGAAAATAGATTTTTTTGTCAAGAGTTTTGGAGAATTTTTTAAGATAGGATTTACGCACATTCCAGAGGTGGCAATTACTTTGATGAATTTTTAGAAATTAATCCGGTAATGTAGGGGCGTACCCTTGGGGTCGCCCCGGAGGACAGGCGCAAGGCGCCGTCCCTACGATTACCGACTGTCACCTCTGGGAGGGGAATATTTTTAAGAAATAGACTCGTGGCCTTTGGCGGGAAGCCGGTAAAAAATTTGTCCGGCCTTTTGCACCTGTTCCACCTGTTTCTCTTCTATCATCATTTGCAGCCGGGCCAGGGTATTGCTTTCTGGCAAGTTCACTGCTGCGGCCAGGTTTGCCAGGTTTGCCTGGTTCAACCTGGCCAGGGCGCTCAGAATATCTTGCCGGCGTTCCTCCATTTTTTGATAAAGGTCAGGGTAGAGTTCCTTCAGGCAAGCGGGGCAAAGGCCGTGGCTAAAATCGGCCTCGGAGTGTTGGTGGATATATTCTTCAACCTGCTGCCAATATCCTTCGTCGTTGCGTATTTTTTTGCAGTTGGAACAAATGGGCAGCAAGCCTGAGAGTAACTTAACCCTGGCCAGCGCCGCTTCAAGCTCGTTATTTTTTTCTTGCAGTTGCTGGTTTTTCTGTTCCAGTTTTTTTTGTAGATTACGAATGGTCAAGTGAGTTTTGACCCGGGCCAGCACTTCTTCCACCTGAAAGGGCTTGGTAATATAGTCCACCCCGCCAATAGAAAAAGCCGCCACCTTATCCAATAACTCATCAATGGCGCTGATGAAGATAATGGGAATATCGCGGGTCCGTTCATCCGCCTTAAGCCGGCCGCACACTTCATAACCATCTATCTCCGGCATCATGATGTCCAGCAAAATCAAATCGGGCGGTTCGGCCAGGGCCGCGGCCAGGGCCAGCCGGCCATTGGTGGCCGGCCGGATTTTATAGCCATATTCGGCCAACATTTTGACCAGCAGGCGTAAATTAGCCAGGGTATCGTCAACAACCAAGATATTTGCCTGGGGGGTGTCCATTTGATTATTCATAATGATTCTCTTTAAGGAATATGCCATAGCGCGCCCCGCCGCTATTTTTCCGTCAATTCCTCCACCCCTTCCCAATCAGGCGGAACGCCGTATTGATTAAAATGCGTGGCTCGCTTGAGATAAAAACGGGCCGCTTTGTCGGCGGGGTTATGCTTGAGCACCTGCTCAAAATGGGTCCTGGCTTGAGCAAATTCCTGGCCGTGGTAATGAAGCAAGCCCTTTTCAAAATCTTCCAGCGTTTTTAATTTCAGGTCCGCTATTTCCGGCGGGCAGCCGTCTAAAATTTCAAAAACCGACACCGCCTCTGTTTTGCCCTTAACCTGAACCCGGTCCAAAAAGCGGAAGCGGTAGCGCGTCGGCTGGTCGAGGCTGAATAAAGAATTCTGGCTGATAACAATACCCGCGCCATACAGTTTGGTCAAACCTTCCAGCCGAAAAGCCAAGTTGACGGCGTCGGAGATGACGGTGCTTTCCATGCGCTGGGCCTCGCCAATAGTGCCCAACATAAGCAAGCCCGTATGCAGGCCCACCCCAATCTGGATAGGTCGGTAGCCTTGCTCCTGACGATGCCGGTTATAATGCAACACCTCTTGCTGTATGGCAATGGCCGCCTGCAAGGCGTCTTCAATTTTTTCGGGAAAAAGGGCCATCATGGCATCGCCAATATATTTATCAATAAAACCGTGGTGCTGCCTGATGATAGGGCTGACCCGCTGGAGGTAAGCATTGAGGAAGTTGATATTATCTTGCGGACTCATTGTTTCCGAGAGGCCGGTGAAATCGCGAATATCTGAACAGAGTACGGTCATTTCTTGCTGGGTCTGGTCGCCCAGGTTGACCTCCACAATGCTTTCGTGCCCCAGAAAATATAAAAATTCATACGGCACAAAGCGGCCCAGGGCCAGGTTGGTTTTGGCCAATTCGGCCGTGCGTTCTTGCACCCGCTCTTCCAGTTTGTCGTGCGCCTGTTGCAGGGCGTCTTCGGCGGCTTTGCGCTGGGTGATATCCCGCGAAACGGCAATGATTTCAACCACCATCCCCATTTTGGGATCGCGGACAATGCGGTGGGTGGTTTCCAGCCAAATATAACCGCCATCTTTGCACCGCGCCCGGTACGTGATGGTGGAAACCGCCGGCCATTGTTCGACAAACTGATTGAGTTCCCGGATGGCCGGCAAATCCTCGGGATGAACAAACTCTTGGGCGCTGCGGCCGATGATCTCTTCCATCTCGTAGCCCAGCAAGGTGCGGCAGGCCGGAGACACGTAACGATAAACGCCCTGCGGGGTTTGGGTGGAGATCATATCGGTGGAGTTTTCGGCCAGCAGGCGGTAGCGTTCTCTGCTTTCGCGGAGGGCGTCTTGCACCCGCATCCGCCTTAAATTTTCTTTTTGTAATGCTTCATTTTGGGCTTGCAGCTCTTTTTGCAGCCTGTGCATGGCCAGGTGCGTTTCTACCCGGGCCAGCACCTCGGCCACTTGAAAAGGTTTGGGAATGTAATCCACGCCGCCCACGGCAAAGGCCTTAACTTTATCGGCCACGTCGCTCATGGCGCTGATAAAGATGATGGGGATGTCGCGGGTGCGCTCGTTGGCCTTCAGTTGGGCGCACACCTCATAGCCGTCCAGTTCCGGCATCATAATGTCCAGCAGGATCAGGTCGGGGGGTTCGGTTTGGGCGGCAGACAGGGCCATGCGGCCGGTGGTGGCCGGCCGAATTTTATAGCCATGCTCGGCCAGCATTTTGGCCAACAGGCGTAAATTGGCCAGGTTATCGTCAACAACCAGGATGCCGGCCTGGGCCATTACCGTTTGCTCGCTCATTTGGGTGTTTTCCGGGAGTTTGGACATGCTGAATTAATCATACGTGGGTTAGTCAAATTTTGCAATTGCTTTGGGCGAAGGGGATTTTCCAATTCTGTAGCCACTGAATTAAGGGGGGATACAGAAGCGTTAGAGGGGGATAGACCCGCCGGGCCGGGACTATTCCTCTCCCGGTACGGCCTGGTTATCCTCAAGCTGGCGGCGCAGCCGATACAGGGCCAGGTGAGTTTCCACGTGGGCCAGCAGCTCGTCCACTTGAATGGGTTTGGCGATGTAGTCCGCCCCGCCCGCGGCAAACGCGGCGGCTTTATCGGACATATCGTTTAAGGCGCTCATAAAGATGACGGGGATGGCCCGGGTGCGGGCGTCGGCTTTTAGCCGGCGGCACACTTCAAAGCCATCCATTTCGGGCATCACCACATCCAGCAGAATCAAATCCGGGGGCATGGCCCGGGCCGCGGCCAGGGCCAAACGCCCGTCCGGCGCGGGCCGGACCTTGTAGCCCCGCCCGGCCAAGAGCGTCACCAACAAACGCAGGTTGGCGGGGTTATCATCTACTACCAAAATGTCGGCCTTGGCCGGTGGAGAGGATGGTTTCATCGGCGAATCCGCTCAAAGACCCTAAAGGTTGGCCAGGCCTTTAGGGTCTGTATCTGGATTTTTCTTGCGCCCAAACCGGGTTTGGGCGCAAGTTATGCTTTTAGGTTACGTTACCTACTCGCAGTAGCAATCTGCTGTTGCCGAAGTTGTTGGACATATACAAGGTTTGAACATTACCGGGATGTATAAATAGTGAATCAGTTGTCCATTACAAAGCAGTGGATAAGTTGTGGATCCGCTCGGGGCGTCGTGCCTGATGATCAACGAAGCGCGGCGCGCCTCGGCGCCGGTACTGGGCGTGCATTGAATGGTGACATTTACATTAGGGCCGCCATCAATGATGCTAAACGGAAAGGTAGGAGCGAGAATACTGAAATCATCAGGATTGTCTCCCCGGATAGAGTAGCTATTTACGGTTAGCGGTAAACTACCCGTTTCGCTAATCACCAGCGTAGTGGTAACGGATGAACCCACCGTGGCATTGCCTACGTCAATGGTTTCGGCTGGGGCAGGATTGGAGCCATAACCCTTGTTGGTAAAACGAGTAGCGTGTGAGCGCGTCACCGAGCCGCTGGCAGGCACACTGAAACTCCAACTAATGGCCATGCCGTTATCATATATGCCCCCAGAACCATTATCTGTTTTGACCGTGTCCGGCAGGGCGGTGCGGGATTTAATGGCGTTAAAAACTGCGCTGTAACCGTTTACAATATAATTAGCCGTATCAGGCACAATGGGTAAAAATTGTTCGGTGATATCGGCCGGTACGTTATTGGGGGTTTTGGTGCAAGCGACGCCAGTAGCATATACGCCAGCGGCGGGAACCTGCCACCCATACCCTGCATCTCCCCCCCCTACGGCGCAGTCCAGGCCGCGGTAAAGAATGACACTAATGGGCGAGCCGGTGGTATTATTAACCTGGATAGTGGTGGTATACATTTCTTGGCCGGTCACATAACTATCTGTATGCACAAGGCGCAACCCTGTTGTCCCCGCATCTACCGTGGTCACAATAGTGAAAGGGCTTCCAATTGTGCCGTCGCCGGTCACCCCGGTTTGGCTGACCAGGGTAAAAGCAGTGGCCCCAGAAACAACTGGCGGACCATAGAGGGTACTGCCTACGGCTAAAAAGGTACCAAAGGAGCCTGGATTCCCTCCATATATCTGGTTTCCACCACTATGACTAACCTGGAACTGTAGTTTATCATCTACATAAATGGAAAGGGGATTAGAATTGATAGTGAGGGCGGCCGCATAAGCCACCCCGGCCGCTAATAGCGTAATTATCACTACCACTAAGAATAGCGCACTTGGCTTGGGGTGAAACAATTTAGAAAACATTTTAGAAAACATTATTAACCTCCTTAAGGTAAATAGTTTTTAGAAACCTGCCAGATCTTTTTAAAGTAGAACCTACGCACGCAAAGGTGACAGTCACTTACGAAGTGACTGTCACCTCTAATACGTAACTCCTATAAAAATAAAAAAGGGCAATGAATGTATTGAAAGGATGACGCCGGGCGCAAGCCTTAATCCGTTTAGCGTAAAATGGGCTAAGGTTTGCGCCTGATCAGGGCCGCCGTTGCTGCCTCGCCGGCGGCGATAAGGTACAGGTGGTTAGCCTGTACCTCCTCCTCTCAACTTTCATTGTCCAATGTTAAAAGGATAACACTTTTAAAGGGGGTTGTCTATCGGAAAAATCTGATTTTTTATCAGAAAAATCTGATTTTGGGGGGGAGGGTAGAGGCGAGGCAAGACGGAATAAAGGTTGTTGTTAACCGTACCTTCTCTCCGTCTTGCCTCGCCCCTACCCCATGATCTCCGCCGCCAGGCGCACCAAATCGGCCAGGCTATTTGCGCCAAGTTTTTGCATAATGTTGGTGCGATGGGTAGAAACGGTTTTGGCCGAAATAACCAGCAACTCGGCAATGTCGGTGTTGCTTTTGCCTTCCACCAACAGGTTCAGCACTTCGCGCTCGCGGGCGCTCAGTTGCAGCAGGGAGGAGTCGAGCAGAACCTGTTGGTCATCGGCGGGGGCGTTCAGGGACGTTGCATGCAAGGTTGTTTGCACGTGCTCAAACAGGGCCAGGCTGCGGTGTAGGTACTCGACTTTTGCAGGAGAATAGGAAAGGGAAAAAAGGGATAAAAAAGGGGCAAAATAGTTGGGATTGAAGGGCTAGCAGTTGGT
>JAFGDY010000032.1 GCA_016931895.1 Anaerolineae bacterium | reverse complement strand
TTAATGCAATGGTTCGCACCCGACAAGCCTGGTCGCCGGCTTGATGTGCGTCGTTTTTGATAAAATTAAATCACAGTTGCTCCGAGGCCGTAGGCCGAGAAATCTCTTTATAACACCCGCCTGGAGGAGATTTCTCGTCGCTTCAGTCGCTTCGCTTCCAAGCTTCTCGAAATGACATGCCGGCGCCCAGAATGAATTTTAGATATAGGGATTCATCCTTCATCCCTCATCCTTCATCCTTTATTTTTTGAGGAGTTATCACGAGACCCTGGCTTCACCACCAGCGACGCAAAGCCCTCACCCCGTCGCTGGCGCGACTCCCCTCTCCCATTGGGAGAGGGGGTGGGGGTGAGGGCTATTTACAGAGGAGACACACCCATGCAAGATTCCCTCATCGGCCAAACCTTGGGCCGGTACAAAATCGAGAAACTGATTGACGAAGGCGGCATGGCCCGGGTTTACCTGGCCTGGCGAGCCGATATGAAACAGCCGGTGGCTCTGAAAGTGCTAAAAACCGAATTCAGCCAAAACGAGCGGATGGTAAGCCGTTTTATCCGGGAAGCCAACGCCATGGCCCAACTACAACATCAAAACATTGTGCCCGTGTTTGACGCGGCCCGGGCCAAGAGCCGCTACTACCTGGCCATGGCCTACCTGCCGGGCCAGGACTTAAAAACGCGCCTGGCCCGGCAGTTCCAGAGCGCGGGTTATGGCCTGACCATGGCCGAGGCGCTGTCGGCCACCGGCCAGGCCGCGGCCGGGTTGGGTTACGCCCACCGGCGCGGCCTGGTCCACTGCGACGTAAAACCCAGCAATTTTCTATTGACCGAAAAAGGGGAGGTCAAAATAACCGATTTTGGCATTGCCCAGGCCCTGGGCCGGCTGCAGCCGGCCCAAGCCGCCGCCCATATTACCGGCACCATTCCCTACATGGCCCCGGAGCAAATCACCAATCCCAACCAGGCCGACCACCGGGCCGACATTTATGCTTTAGGCGTGGTATTGTATGAACTACTGGCCGGCCGGCTGCCCTTTAGCGGCGATACCGATTACGGCCAACTGCACGATAAAATTTACGAAACGCCGCTGCCTCTGGCCCGGCTCAATCCGGCTGTGCCCGGCCCTATTCGCAAAATTGTGAACAAGGCCATCGCCAAAGAGCCGGCCAAGCGGTATCAAAGCATGGCCCCCATGCAGGCCGACCTGGAGCGGGCGCGGGCCAATTTAAAACCCCACCAGGCCGCTTTACGCCCGGCCGCCGGGGGGCAGGGGCTGGCCAGGGCCGTCCAGGCCCCGGCCATTATCAGCCTGCCGGTCAAACCCACGCCGCCGCCTGCGGCTAAAAAGCCAAATTACAACCTGGCCATTATCCTGGTAGGGGCGCTGATTTCAGCCGGTATCCTCTGGTTTTTGCTGAAAGACGTGATTGGGTCGCCGGGCGGCAATACGCCCGGCCCGGTCGCCGCCATATCGCCCACCGGCACGCCGCCGACCCTGATTGTGGAACCGGATGAGACGGCCACATCCTCACCCACCGCCGGGCCAAGCGCCACGTCTAGGCCAACCGCTACCCGTCCGCCGGGCCGAACCCCCACTCGCCCGGCGACACCTCTCCCGCTGGCGACGGCCACCCGGTCTGGCGGGCCGAATACTCCTACGCCGGGGCCGGACCTGGCCGACGCGCCGGAGTTAGTGGCCCCGGCCAATGGCGAAACAATTTACACCGGCCAGCCGTATGAATTTCGCTGGCGCTGGCCCGGCCAACTGCCCGCTAATACCTCCTTTTTGGTGTACATCTGGCCGGAGGGCAGCCCGGCGCAAGATATGGGCGCGTATGATGTGCAAGAGATGCAGAGCAAGATACAGCCCCTGGACGGCGGAGTGTACCAGATATCATTTGACCCGGCCAGCGCCGCCGCGGTGCAAAAAGACCAGGCTGAATATCGGTGGAGTGTGGCGGTGGTCCAGGTAACGCCCTACCAACAACTTGGCCCTGCTGCGGAGTCGCGCCGCATTGTTATTGGCCAGACAGAATAAACAGAACGAGGATTAAAACATGCTACGTGAAGGAGAGTGGCTTGGCCGGTATAAAATTGACCGGGAGATTGGCCGGGGCGGGGTGGCCGTGGTGTATCGGGCCGCCGACCGCCGGGGTCGCCTGGTGGCGCTAAAGGTGCTCACCCAACCCACTGCCCTGGAACGTTTTCAACGCGAAGCTGTGCGTAAGCTTCATCACCCCCACATTATCCGGGTATACGAGGCCGGCCAGGAGCGAGGCTATCACTATATTGTAATGGAATACGCCCCTTATGGCAGCCTGGATAAACACCTGCAACAGGCCACGGCCAAAAATCAGCATCTCAGTTTGGCCCAATCCCTGGAAATTGCCGCGCAGGTGGCCCAGGGATTGGCGTACGCCCACCAGCACGGCCTGGTGCACCGAGATATTAAACCCAGCAACATTCTGTTAGACCGGCGCGAGGGCGTTATCCGGGCCATCATTACCGATTTTGGCGTGGCCCGCTACCAGGACGGCCAAACTATTACGCGCGACGGCGCGCTCATCGGCACGCCGGAATATATGTCGCCGGAACAGGCGCGCGGCCACAAAGTTGACGCCCGCAGCGACGTGTATGCCCTGGGTCTGGTGTTGTATCACATGCTATCGGGCCGCCCCCCGGTGCAGGCCGACACGCCCTTTGCCGCGCTGCACAAGCAGGTGTATGAATCCCCGCCGCCCATCCCACACGTCCCTGCCGGCGTCCGCAATATTATTTTTAAGGCCATTGCCAAAAAACCGGAGAAGCGTTACCAAACCATGCCGCAGATGGTTCAGGCGCTGCAAGCGGCTCAGGCCGATCCTGATAAGATCAAGCCTCAACCCACCCCGATGCCGGCTGCGCCCTGGCCGTTCAATCCGGTTTATTTCCTGGTTGGCCTGGTGGTTGTTATTGGGGTGTTGATTGGCTTGAGCCTGAACCGGAGCGGCGGTCTGGTTTTACCCTCAACCTCATCTCCCGCCGATAGCACTGTGGCTGTGGCCAACGGCGGGGCGCCCACCGCCAGGCTAGTCACGGCTGCGCCTTCGCCAACCCCTCTCCCGCCAACGCCGACCTATACCTCGGCCCTCCCTCCCAAGGCGGTCACGTTTCCCCGGCCATCAGATCCAACATTAACCGCGCCGGTGTTATTGACCCTACCGGAAGGAGACATGGTTTACGCCGGCCGTCCGGCTACGTTCCGGTGGCGGTGGGACGGCGAGTTGCCCCCAAACACCACGTTTGAGGTCCGTATTTGGGCGGAAGGAGCAGACCGGGAGCATTATGGGGCTTATGATGTAAAAAGTATTGCGGTGACAAATCAAGGTAACGGCGAGTATGAGGTCAATTTTGACGTGGCCGGAGCCTGGAGCGTGCAGCAGCATGTCAGCCAAGAATTTTTTTACTGGACGGCAGCCGTTGTGCAGGTTGAACCTTATGTGCGTCTTGGGCCGGAAGCCCGGCCAAGAACGTTGCGCATAGCTCGTTTAGAATAAAGAGGAAAGATGCCCTTTTCCCCCCAACAACTCCTCAAAGAACGCTACCGCATTGACCCACTCACCGCCGAGGCGCAGAGATCGCGGAAAAAACTCTGCGCCCCCGGCGTCTCTGCGGTGGATTCAGTGAAATATCCCCTTCTGTCGCTTATTGACGGCTTGCCTGCCCGATTTGCTGACCAACAAAATCCGCATCTCCAAGAGGATTTTGAGAGATAATTGGGAGAAAGTTGGGAGGCCACCATATTGTTTTTGAGGTATGCTGATAATGACTTGGATGTTGCAAGCTAAAAATAGTTGTTTTTTGAGGGAGATATAAATTTACATAATTTTAGGTAAAAAACCATGTTACCACAAAAAGGGCTACAACCTGAAGAACAAATCAAGGGGTTGTCCGATTTTACTGAAATCATCTCAGTGCTGGACATCAGTGAAATGCTGGAGATGGTCGTAAAGGAGGTGCCGCGTTTGAGCAACGGCCGGGGGGCCTCTATTTATCTCCTGCCGAGTCTGGTGCCGCAATATGATGGCCAGCTGATCGACGGAAGTGAGACTGGGGTTCTGGCCGAGTCAATTCAACAAGACTTTATCGTTTTGGCCGCAACTACCCGTCCTGACGCCAAACAATTAATCGGTAAAGCTTTTTATACGCCTGAGGATGGTTTAGGCGGCTGGGTTTTTAAACAAGGGCGCCCCCTGTGCTTCAGGGATAGTTCAAATCAGAAAGAACTGGCTGGCGTAGACCCTGCCCTGCGTTGGCTCGACCGTTATAAAGGCAGCCGGTATTACTACGAGGAGGGTAGTCCAACGCCAATTTTGATCGTGCCGCTCTTGAGCCGAATGGGCACAATCGGTATCCTGAAAATACCCGCCACCCTCAATAGCCAACCTTTTACCCCTACCTCACAAGCAATTGCTACAATCATTGCCCAAATGGTTTCCACCCCCCTGGAACACAACCTATTGATGCAAGAACAAAACCAAAAGATTTTGCACCTGATAGAACTGGGGGCCAAGGAAGATCCCCAAGAGGTATTCCGTGATGTGACCAACTCTTTACGAAGTATGTTGGATTGTTCGGCGTGCCGGCTCTACTTGAGTCAAAATGGCGGCAGCCTTGTTCGACTTATGGTGGAGGACGGCCAGGTCATCGAACGCGACTCGACCGACGTTCGGGCGCAGGGACAGGGTATTATTGGCTGGGTATTCAAAACAGGTAAACCGCTGCTCATCGACGATTTGCGTGAATACAGAGCCGGTCGAAAACTCGACGACGCGCTTTTGCTCCGCATTTCCGATGGGTTGCCCATAGAAGAAGAAGACCGGTATCTAAAGTATGAACCTGCTTCAGGCAGGTTTCCCGAAAATAAGCCGCTATCCTTCCTGGCCGTGCCGCTCAAGTCCCGGGCCGGGTCGGTGCAAGGTGTTTTGTGCGCCTATTACCTGGGTCGTGAAAACAGAAAAAACAAGCCATTTTTCACTTACAGTGGTCTGCAACTGGCGCGGTCTTTTGCCAGCACAATCTCGCTGGTCATCCAAAACGACCGGGACAAGCGGCTGGGAAAACTCCTGGTCAGCATGGGGCAGACCTGGGATCCTACTCAACTCTTTAAATCGGTAGTCGAACATATTCCCGAGTTGGTGCCGGGAACAGGCTGCTGCATTTACAGGCTACAACGAAACAAATTTGCAATGCAATTACAGTTGAGGGCCTCAAGCCGGGAGGGTTTGTCCGGCCAAAGTGAGGCCTTGTCCCATATCATTTACGACGTAGGTGAGGGTAAGACCGGTTTTTGCGCCATGGCTCATTTGACGCTCGTGTTTAACCATTTCGGAGCTGGGGAGGTAGCCAAACAAAAGATCAGCCTCGAAAGACAACGCCTTGAGGAGCATTATAAAAATGACCTGACCGTTTCGCTCCTGGATCAGACAGGGCGCGAAGTTGGCCTGATTCAGTTGCGTAACGGCCGCAAAGTCTCCCGCAAGATTCGAGATAGATTCAAAAAACTGGCTCAAAATTTCAAGATTGGGCCAGAATTGGGGCTACCCTCTCCCAAGCAAGATGCCTATCAGCAGTTGGGTTCCCGTTCATCTTGGTCGTTTGTGGCCGTGCCTATAAAAACTGAGAGCGGCGACTTATATGGCGTCATCACCGTTGGCCGTCCGGTGGCAGGGAGTCCCTTCTTATCCGGCGAGATTTCCCTGCTAGAATCCATTGCCGGCAGGCTGGCCGCCATTTTACACAATTTAGATATGGCAGAACAACGAGAACAACTCCTGATGTCTGTGGCCCACGAAATCAATACGCCGTTACAGGGTATTCTGGCCGATACGGAAAATCTAATGTATGAACTGGCGGACAATCCGGAACTCAGACAGTTGAGCGAGCATAATTTGGGCCAGGTGCAGCGCCTGCATCTGCAAACCGAAACGATTATGGCCGTTTTAACCGAACAGACGCCGGCTCGTGAATTTTCCATTCACAGCATTTATCGTCCCTTGAAAGTGGCTTGCCAGTTGTTTGAAAGTGAAGCCGCCGCTAAAGGTTGCGATATCCTTGGACCGGATTCGATTGGCTCTTCTTTCCCCGACATCGAAATGTCGCTATTCGATCTCGAATTAGCCTTCAAAAATCTGGTTCACAACGCCGTCAAGTACTCGTATTCCGCTTCGCCGGGACAAAGCGCTTCGCAACGTTACGTCAAAGTAATGGGTCGTTGGGCGAACGCCAAACACTCGAGGTATAGTATCCAGATCCAGAACTATGGGGCGGGGATTCTACCGGAGGAAATCGAGCAAGATTTGATATTTCAACCTTACTATCGCGGCAAGCAGTCTTCTGACCGCCGCCGAACCGGGGCCGGTTTGGGTTTAGCCCATGCCCGCCAAATTATTGAAATTTTGCATCATGGGGCCATCGCTGTGACGAGTGAACCTCAAGCGGGAGGCGCTTATCTGACTATGTTTACGGTAACACTGCCACTCAAACAACCCCAGAAGGATACTCCTGAAAATATTTAGAAAGGAAATAAAACCTATGAACAAACATATTTTATGGATTGAAGACGATCATTTTGCCATTAAGGGGCTCGTCCGTCCTCTGGCTAAGGCAGGTTTTGAAATAGACGTAGCCACCTCTGCTACTGAAGGCTTCGAAAAGGCGCAAAATTGGCAAGGATATGATTTGATCATGGTCGATCTGATTTTGCCTTTGACAGGTGAGGCTGAAACTCCCCCGGAAAAAGTAGCATCCTGGGGAAATGAAGAATATGCGGGGATTGGCTTACTCAAATGGCTCAAAACTGAGCTACAAGTTGAGTGTCCGGTTCTGATGTTGTCGGTGGTTCGGGAGCCTATTTCCCGCTTTAATTTGGATCATTTAGAGTTGGCCGGATATTTGCCCAAGCGGGGATTGCTGCCTTCACAGGTGAAAGAGCAAGTTTTTAGCGTGCTTGGCCTTGAACAATAAGAAGGGAAAATTAAGTGATTATTACATTTCAGGTGATTGTGACTATCTTTGTTACCCTGGGCGTATTCATATTCATTCAAATGCTCGTCCGATTGGTTTCAGAAAGTGGATGGGCCCAAGAAATTTACATCAAGTATGTTCGAGCATGGTTTGTAGACAGGGCTTACCGTAAAGAGGAAAAATTTTTAATAGACGAGGAAACCTACCTCACCAAATTGGCTCAATTATCGGCCAGGCGACATAAAGACCGTGGATTGGCTCTTGATTATTTTGATAACGTTCCTACAGATCGAAGATTGGCCAAAAAGTTGATAGAAATAATTCCCAGGCAACACAATCTGGACATCCAAAAACGAATGGCCTGTTTATTATGTCGCACCCTAGCCGACTTTACGGTTTGGAAAAACAAAAACTTGGCACAAGACCAATCCGCTCAATCTCCCAAAATTGGAGGGACGATCAAAGAGTGGAGAATCGCTATTTCTATCTGGTTATCCGAAATCATTTTGGCAGTTCTTCTGGGATTCAATGTGGTCATCTTTTCGATTGAACAACTGTTATTTTTAGGTCTGACTCTGTTGATGATGATGGTAGTTGGTTTGATAATTGTCATCAAAGATTGGCGGCGGGTAGGAAAAGTAACGTTATTGGCCATTGCATTCTTTCTGGCCGGTTTGTGGTTTTTTTCAAAAGAGGCCCATTGTGGCACAAGTTCTATAGTTATAGAGAATCTGGCCTCTTATGGCATTGCCAACGTCGGTATCCATATCAATCATCCCGGTTGGCTCACGGCTGATGACATCGGGACGATCAATAAAAGCGTGACTGTTTCGGTTATCGGCCACAATGCAGTCCAAACTGATACCTTGACTCTACTCTTTCAGTACGATCGGACCATACTTGAACTTGTAGATAAAAACGGCAACCTTATGAGTGCTCAACTTGCACTCAAGACAGACAACCCTGGCGGAGCGCCGGAGGTTTTTTATGTCCGGCCACTCGATCACAATGCTTTGAAGAAAACGACCAGCACTCAACTTATTCCCCAGATAGAAACTGGTCCGATGATTTGGCAGAGTATCCCAGAATTAGGGTTTTTTATTCAATTAGAAAATCCCACCTGGAAGATTGTTCGGGATTTGGCATCTATGTATTCCTTTCCTTTTTCTGGTACTGTCTTGGCCGGAATGTCATTCTTGTGGTTTTTATGGGATCGGGTAACGAAGAAGTCGTAGAAAAGCATATCACCGAGATGAAGATTTCGGTTAGGCGAAGGCATTGCCTCTGCCTAACCCCAAGTTATTAGGAGGGTGTTCTCATGCGCAAAGAAACATTCAAGAAGCTTGTCTCACTGCTGTGTATAGTCGTAATTCTGACAAATAGCCTGATTCCCGGTATATTCCGCCCTATGCCAGCCTTTGCCGAAGCCCCACCACCCGTTTCGCCGACCCCCACCGCCCAGCCGCCCGACCTGACCGGTGCGGGCGAGAACTTTTCCGCCCAGGCCGCACCCACCCCCGCCCCGGGCCAACTGCCGCCCAAAGCCGAAGTCGCCCGCGCCCGTCAGGTTATGGAGACCGCCCTGGCCAAGTACCGCGACTATTACGGCCCCCGCCTGTTCCTAGAATTGACTGGCCTCAAAATCGAAGGCGACTGGGCACACGCCATCGCGGTGGTTGAGGACAGAGCCGGTACAACCGCCTTGCCGCCTGAATTACACCTCCTGGCCCAACGCCTGCCCGGCGGCGAATGGCAGGCCCTGCTGCCGGATGGCGATGAGGTGTACCGCCAATGGCTGGCCGATGCGCCGGAGAAGTTGATCTCGACGACAGAGAAAGCCCAGTTGCAGCAGCAGGCCGATATAATTGCGGCGCAGCGTCCTGCTCCGGCCACGCCGGATGTGCCGCCGCCGGTTCCGGGTAAGGTCAATCCTCCCGCCATTTTCAGCCAGGCCGGTCCCACACCGACTCCGACGCCGGTGTTTGGGTGGGTTGACGTTTTGACGGATACTCAGATTGCAAGTGCGGCTTCATATACGGTTTATTTGCCGATGGTTGTTTTCAATGCATCTATCCCCGAGTTGAAACAGCCCGAGATGTTACCAGGAACGATAGAAGTAGAACCAGCAGTTGAAAATATTACTCGTTTGGCTTTGATCCAAGCATCTGATGCTTTACCCATTGTTGAATACTACGCTATCACAGGACTCCAAGAGATGGATAAATGGTCTTTCGTATCTGTTGCTGGTCTTGTAGGGATAGAAGCAGATTTAAGTTGGAATCTGCTTGATAACGGTATTTGGTTCGGTTTAGTCTTATTACACCGAGATAATAATGGCAATTGGGAAGGCGCTGTGGAAGGTACAGAAAAATTCTCAACCCTCCTATCTGACATACCGGATCAAATTCTTGATGGCAGAACCAAACAAGAACTGGATCCGCTCCAGCGACAGCTACAAGCTGCTGACAGTACCTATAGGTTTCCTTGGCCAACGGGTACGAGCATGCGATATGGTTCCAATGGAGTACACAACAATGGATTTTCTGGTGTGGTTTCTGACTGGAAGGCGGTAGATTTTCTATCTGATGGTGATACTGGAGCAGGACATGCCCCTAATACGTTGCTCGCTGCGGCTTCGGGTAGTATCAGTTACGTTTGTAATGATGGAACTAGTGTTGCTATCAAAATCGGTGATCTCTTCTACACGCATTTGTTAAATAACGGTAATCTTCATAGTGGTTACTATTTCAGCCAGGGAGATATACTTGGTCAAATGAAATCTGGCGATTTTAGTAACACATGTGGATATGCCACACAAGGAGCAGGTTGGTTTCATGTGCATTGGGGTTTCCCAAATGCAGAATCGTTTCAGGTCGAGAATTGGTCCCTTAATTTATCAGACGAACTTTGGCGACGTGGTGAGGAGACACGTGACATTGGTAGTTGGTTCAAAGCAGGTGAAGGGGAAGGTAGTTCTTGCTCTGCCCCCTCTCTCATCGAACCTCCTGATGGCGTCACCTTGAATAACCGGACTGTTACCTTCCGCTGGAATGCGGTCAGCGGCTGCACCTTTAATGGTTACACTTTTCGAGTATGTACTTCGTCTAACGTTGATAACTTGAGCAACTGCTTCATAGACACAGGGGAAGGAGGCACCCAGCGTACCGAGACAATTAACGGCCACGACAATCAAGACCTTTGGTGGGGTGTCAAAGCGGCCAACGCGCCCAACGGGGCTAACTGGGCGGTGCGCCGTTTCCGTATTAATCCTGATTCCGGCCCGCCATCCCCTGACCATTCAGTTCAGTTCTATAAAGACGCAAACTATGGCGGAGGGGGATACTGCTACGGCGACAATGAAGGGAATTATAATAATTTAGATGGTTGTTCCGGTTACAATGACCAGATATCATCGGTTCTCCTCAAATCCGGCTGGTCTGTGCGTGTATTTAAGCATGCCAACCTGGGCGAGCCAAGTAAATGCTTCACTTCAAGTGACGACGATTTTGCCAATGATACTTTTGATGATGGATCGCGCCTCAATGATGAAATGTCGTCATTCGCCTTGTATCACCAGTCCAGTTGTCCTCCTTTGGTCAACCCTCCTTCAGCGCCTGCCTTACAGTCGCCGGCTAATGGTGCTTCTTTCAACGAAGGCGAAAGTATCACCCTGGCCTGGTCGGCCACCGGCAATGAATATTACGGCGAAATCTGGGGCGGGCCTGGCGGCACCCTCACCTTTGGCTGGCAAAGCGGCACCTCCAAAAACATCGGCTCGCAGTGGCCCGGTTATACCTACTCGTGGCGCGTCAAGGCGCGCAACAGTGCGGGCGAAAGCGGCTGGAGCAGCACGTGGACGTTTACTGTCAAACCGGCGGCGCCATCTGGGCTGAATGCGCAGGCCGTCTCCTGTAGTCAGGTCAATCTTTACTGGAATGATACCGGCAACGAAGACGCTTATAGGATTTATCGCAATGGCGCTTATCTGGCCCAGGTTGGCGCCAATGTCACCAATTACCAAAACACCGGCTTAAGTGGAGATACCGGCTACTCTTACTACGTCAAAGCCTATAAAGGCAGCATCGAATCGAACGCCAGCAATACGGTGAATATCACTACTCCTTCATGTGTGCCGTCTCTGCCAGATTTACGGCCGTATACCCGGCCCGGCTATACCTATCCGGTGGTGCCTTCATCTGTGACAGGGACGCATACGCCCAATACACTCTACGCGGGCCAGCCCACCTACTTTGATTGGTACTTTGTCAATAGCGGCACAGCGACCGCGCCGGGCGGGTTCTATTTTGACCTTTGGGTGGATAGCACCCGCTACGTCCACTATAGTCAACCCAATTACTCACCCGGACAATATGGCGGCTTTGACGACTGGATGGAAGTCATCAGCACCCCCGGTTGGCATACCGTGCGCCTGGTGGCCGACCCGGAGAATACGGTGGCCGAATCGGATGAGACCAACAATACCTGGGAGCATCAATTCTATTGGACACCCTCGGCTCCATATTTCGATAATATGGAAAATGGTCTTAACGGCTGGACGACCACCGGCCTTTGGCACCAGGTCAACAGTAGTAGTCCTTATTATGCCGCCTATAGCGGTAGCCATAGCTGGTGGTACGGCCAAGACGACACCGGAGACTACGACACTGGCGCGGCCAACTCCGGCGACCTGACTTCCCCCATCGTTTACATCCCAAGCGCCGGCTATTACCTGCGTTTCTGGTATGCGTACGAAACCGAATCGATGTGGACGAGTTGGGACCAGCGTTGGGTACAAATCTCGATGGATGGCGGGCCGTTTGAGAACGTGCTGCAACTCTACGACGATCCAATGAACTGGTGGCTGCAAAGCCGGGTGATTGACCTGTCCGGTTACGCCGGTCACACCATCCAGGTACGTTTCCACTTTGACACCATCGATGATGGCTACAACACTTACCGGGGTTGGTATCTCGATGACTTCAGCATCACCACCACGCCTCCGCCCACCTGCGCCGATAGCTACGAACCGAACAACACCCCGACCCAGGCTACCACCCTGTCTTACGGCCAAAGCCGCAACGCCAACATCTGCGCCGGCGGCGACTATGACTTTTATAAATTCACCGGCTCCACCGGCGACAAAGTGGTGGTGGACATTGACGCCAAAGTCAACGGCTCGGCCCTGGACTCCTACATTTTCCTACTCGACAGCGACGGGACGACTGTTCTGGCCGCCAATGATGATGAGGTTTTGGGCGAGGTGCAGGACTCGCAGTTGGGCTACCAGTTGCCGCGCGACGACACCTACTACATCAAAGTCCGGGCCTGGGACCACCCCTCGGCGGGCAGTAGCGACCATTTCTATACCATCAACCTCTCTACCGATACCACCAACCCCGCCTCGGCTCAGATCACTTTACCCGCCAGTGACGGCTGGCTTGATCCTACCACCCAGACCGTCACCGCCCTGGCTACGGATAACGAAAGCGGCGTCAATCGCGTCGAGTTCCTGTGGCACGACGCCGACTGGGAAAATTCGGAATGGACCTGGCTGGGCGCCGACTATGACAGCCGGGACGGTTGGAGTTGGGACTTTGACACCAGTGGCCTGGCCGAGCAACAAGGCGGAGCTTTCTACATCTGGGCCTTTGACTGGGCCGGTAACTGGACCGGCGCGGCTGTGTGGAACCTTGGGATTGATCGCACCCCGCCCACCGTCAGCGTAAGTACCGGCCCGATGTACGGCGACGCGCCTTTCGTTGACTTTCACCTGTGGTGGTCCGGTACGGATAATCTGTCCGGTATGGCCGATTACGACGTTCAATATCGGGATGGCGCCGCCGGAACCTGGACCAATTTGCTGACCACCACGACCGACACCTATACTTCTTTCGTAGGCCAGGATGGACACACCTACTACTTCCGCGCCCGCGCCCGGGATGTTGTCGGCAACCAGAGCGTTTATGCAAGCGGGGATGGCGACGCGCAGTACACGGTACAAACCTCACCTGTCGCCCCGGATGCGTATGAAGCGGATAACAGCAAAATTTCAGCTTCCACCATCCCCACAGATGGAACCTGGCAGCCTCACAACTTCCACACCGACGGCGACCAAGACTGGCTCAAATTTACGGCCACTGCGGGCGTAACCTACACCCTGGTGACAACCAATACCGGCGGTCACGCCGACACCATCATCTATCTGTATGGCAATGACGGCGTAACCCTCATCGCCTCCAACGACGACGATCCCAACAACTGGCCCGCCTCTCGCCTGGAGTGGGGGGCGACCGGTGAGGGTATCTACTATATCAGGGTTGAGCACTGGGACCCGTATGCCTATGGTTCTACTACAGCTTATGAAGTGTCCGTTGCGGAAACCGGGAGTTTTGAGATGGCGACAAAGGTATTCCTGCCGATAATTATAAAATAACCGGTCAATTACTCCCCATCCCGGATTGCCTGAATGAGATCGCTCAACCGGGCGCACGTATTGGCAATACGTTTAGAAAATTCAGCCAGAACAGCGACAATTTGTTCAGCTTCAGGTAAAAAGAGGTCTGAGAGGGTAGGGTATTCAGCCAAAGGGGTTTCATGCCAGCTTTGTAATTGCCCTTTTAAGTTGAGGTAATTGGGTTGGGCCAGGTTATCATTATATTTGGAAACGCCTACGGCAAGGCGAGAGAGATTGATGAAATGCCGGTTGAGTTGGCTCAACATTTGCCGGCGTTGAGCCGCAGACGCCCGGTTGAGTTCACGCCAGGCCCGGTCCATCTGCCGGATGGCCTGATCTTCTATAGCCTTTACCGGGTCGTAATGTTGTTGGTAGTATTCATAACCAAGACGTAATTTGCGCCGGTATATTTCCAGGCGGGCCAGGTCGTCAAGGGCCTTAAAAATAACCCGGTCCTGGTCGGCGGGGTTGGCGGGCAGCAAGGAGGCGGGAAACAAGGCGTAACGGTTTAAATGAGACCAATAGGCGCAAATCAGCGGCAGCGATAGCCCCTGTAACCGGCTGACCGCATCGGGGCGGCTTTCATCATCAAAGAGAGGCGGCAGCTTTTCAGCCAAAGGCGTGTTGGGAATTTCACGGCAGGTATAAACTTGCCGGTCAAATTGGATGGGGAGATTGTGAAGAGTCACGTCTGGGGTAAGCGCCTGCAACGCCTGCATCACCTCGGCCCAGGGGGCGCAATAATCATCGTTGCGGGCAGAAAGAATCTGCAAAAACACGCAGTAGTCCTGGCCCAACAATGCTTTAACTGTGGGTTGATAGAGTAACCCGGCTGTTTCATCACTCTCTTGCGCTATAAAGCTGGTTGGTTTGTGTTGAGGGAAGGCAGAAATCAGCGGGGTTTTGAGGCCGGTCCCCCCGGCTATTTCCGGCATGCTTTTTTGAATTTCTTGTTCAGAAATTCCGTCTTCATAAAAACAACCAAGCATGCGGATGCCGGTTGGCGTTTTAACGGATACCGGGCGGGCAAAGGCGGCGAGTTTTGGTGTTTCACTCAGGAGGGAGGGTTTACTTATCAACTGCTGCGCCGTGGCCGCGCCCCAAAAGGCTATTTGTTTAGCCGTATCATTCAGGTCTTTAAATTTGAGCGATCCTAACAAATAAATGGTCAGGCCCTGGTAATACTCGGTGAAACTGTGAGCATTAAACAGGTATTGACGCGCTGTTTGGCGGACGGTTAGCAACATCGCAAAAGTTTTTTGCAAGGCCGGGTGGGGTAGTTGAGGAATAAATGGCTCAGTTATGTAAAAACCGGCATGGTGCAACTGCTCGTAAAAGGTATAAATAGTCTCGGCCACAGGTAATCTATTCCGGTCAATTACACCTGTCAATAGCTGGGTCATCATCCCTGTTTCCAGACGCAGGAAATCATGCAGCACGTGGTCATTTTGACGGGCGGTGGCAAAATCAATCAAGGTTACTTCTCGCGTGTCTGCATCAACCAGAATATTCTTTAAATTTAAATCGCCATGGATACAGGCCAAAAATACGCTAAGGGGTTGACCTAATATACCAGGGAGAACCGCCAGCGGATTGGGCAGCGTAATGGTTTGATTGGGCCTGGTGAGAGTAACAGTATCGGCGGATAGGTCAAGATTGGGGTCTAATGTTGGCCGAACATAATCTACCAGCAATTCATAACGGGTCTTTACCACCACCCCGGTAAAGGGCCTCATAGTTTTGTTGAGGCAGAATTGCTCTGGCTGCACCGGCGCCAATCGCAGGCGATAAGAGGCATATTGATTATCCGGCGCAGGCGGCAAATTGAGGGTGACTTCTTTTTTGTCTTGATTGAGTTCGGTAACCAGAAAACCTTCCAGGCGGACATAATCACCCGATTTGAGCAGCTGGAGGGAATAATTATCCGGCTTGAGCAATTGTGGTTCAACCTCTGGCGTCAATTCAACGGGTTTAATGAGTAAATTAACCGGCAATAGTTGGTCGTAGCCTGGCTGTAGCAAAAACGCATCGTCGGTGTGACGATGTTGCCAGATATGGCCCATCACTTCATACAACCTGGCCAGGGTAAAAAGAATATCCTTAACATCTCTGATTAAACAGTAATGGCCCAAATCCTCCACTTTAAAAGTATTACTGCCAACTAACGAATAACGAATTCCACCCCAGGCACAATTTGGCGGGTAAACCGCATCATTTTGAATCTGAACAGTGTTGGGCAATTTGTGGTGGATATAGTGACGGTAGGCTTCTTCCTCTTTTTTTATTAAGTTAGCCGGAGCTATTTTAATAACGGTCCGCAACTCAGCGGTTTGGTCATTCTTGATGGGATGAACCATAAAAACGCGGCTTTCGCCAAAGCCGCGTCCAAACTCTTTTTCAATGATTATCCGCTGATGCAGCCGGAATATTTCCGCAAAAACAAGTTCCGTTCCGGCCGGCAAATTCAATTTTTGGGGATTTTGAATATCAGGTTGCACCGATAACCTCCTGATTGGGCTATGGCGCCCAAGAAAGCCGTTCTTCGCTCCAACCACGCGATAAATCTACGGCCAGGGATACTGTACCGTCAAGAGGACCGTTGAGTCTGAACAACTCGTCTTGATTGCTTCCATCGGCGTTCATTACCCACACGGCGTAATGGTTGTTTCGGTTAGAGACAAAGGCGATAAACTGCCCATCGGGGGACCAAACGGGCAGTTGGTCGTTGGTGGTTTGATGGGTCAACTGTTTCAGACTCTTCTCACCCTGGCCGGCGGAAAGGGTGTAAACGTGCCAATAGTCGTCCGGTTTTTTAAGCGATACGGCTACTTGATCGCCGTCCGGGGCGCCGGCCGGAACAACCACGCCAAACACATTTAGAATCTGTTTGCTGCTGCCGCTGCTGTCTCTAACATACACCCCTTCCGGCGATTCAGGCGAATAATACACAATTTTGCTACCCAACCAATCAGGGTTTTCGCCCCGCCCGATCAAAACTTGATTATCCACGCTTGTTTCTGCGCCTTCCCAGGCGCCAAGCGTGAACAGGTCGGGTTGTTCCCGCCCACCGCGCAAGGTGTGAAAAACTATCTCATTATCTCCACGGCGCAGGCTGGGGTGGGCGTCTTCCAGATTCAGGGTCATCCATCGTTCATCTCCGGCCTCTATGTTGAGGCTGGGGAAAAGCACCAGGCGCTGGCCAAAGTGATGTATTTCCGAAGGCCAGGTGCGGACAATAATCCACTGACCATCGGCAGAAAAAGCCGGCTGGCTGCTATCGGCCAGAAATAGTTTTGGCCGCCAGCCATCATTGGCCCGGGCAATGTAAACATGGTAGGTGCCGTTTTGCGTGTCGTAAACGGGCACAGCAATTTTGCCGGTGGGGGTGGGGGCCTCGGTGGGAGTAGTGGCCGGTTCGGGGGACGATACCGCAATTGGAGTGGCTGTTGGCCCGGTGGCGGATTTTGATGTAGGGGCAACGGCAGGGGGGGAGGTTGGTTCAATGGTCGGCTCATCGGTAGGTTCAGGAATTAAGGTTTGGGATGGTTCAATGGTTAATTCAGCGGCGGGTGTATCTGTAGCAACCGGAAGGGTTGGAGTATCAGGATTATTCTGAGGTTTGTAGGTATTAGGGGTAGCCGATTCCGGGGTGTGGACATCCGGCGTGGAGGTCAGGGTTTTGATGGCAGCGCCGGCCAATTCGCCACCAGAAGGAGATGATGGTCTGAGTATAATAAGCGCAACAATAAAAATCAGGACCAGCAAAACAATAGTTGCTCCGCCCCCAATGGCCCAAAACGGCATTGGAAATTTGGGCCGAGGTGGGGCAATTTTTTCTTGCGCTTGTTGCAACCTGGCGCGCGCGTCTTGATAGTCATACTGACCGCTCTGTTCTACCTGATGCAGAAGTTGGGTAAAAGTTTCTACGGCCTGGGGCCACTGCTCGGCCTCAAATAAGCGGCTGCCTTCATCATAAAGGCGAATGATCAGGCTTTCCCGCATCCGTCGGGCGCCGTCTTGCGCTTCTTCGTCAGCCGGGTCTTCAGTCAATATTTCGGTATACAGGCGCAGGGCGTCGGCCCATTCACACCTGTCTTCATACGCTTTGGCCTGTTCTTTGTGGCGCAGGATACGCAATTTTTGTTCCAGTTGTTTTTTCCGCGCCGCGGCATCTTCAAAACTAGCAGACATTTTGTCTCCTTTTCTCTACTTCATCATACAGTTTGATGGCTTCTTCCAATTTGCCTTCCTCTTCAAACTTGCGGGCTAGTTGATACTTGCGGTTGATTTCCTTATATTCATAGGCCCGATGCCATTGCGCCTGAATGTCGTGGTAGTCAGGGTCGGCGCGTTTGATTTCGTCAAAACAGTCAAAGGCCTGTTCCCATTCTCCTTGTTGGGCATATTCCACCCCCTGGGCATAAAGACCGGCCAGTTTTTGTTGATGGAGCGCAGTTTCCAGGCGGCCTGTGGCATCTTTGTAATGCCGTTCTTCTTTAACTACCTGTTCCAGGTGGCTGATGGTTTGGTCCCAAGCTTTGGTTTGAAAAGCGTTTAACCCTTGCTGGTAATTGTTTTTCAGTTGGCGTTGGCGCTGCGCTTCCTTAAGTTGAGCCTGGGCCTGGTGGTGGCCGGGATTCAATTCAAGCACCCGGTTAAAGCACATCAGGGCGTCGTCCCAACGCTCGGCATCCATGCAGAGCAGGCCGTCTTCATAATGGTCGGCTATTTGGGCTTCGCGTTTGGCTTGGTTGAGCCATTGGGGTGTTTCCTTATAGGGCGCCAGGCCATAATCATTGGCCCGTTTCACCAGGTCGGTTAAAACGGCTTTTGCCTCGGCCCAGGCATGGTTGGCGCGATGAGTTTGTACCTGACAATAGAGGTTGTCAAGGTCTTGTTGCTGCAAAGCCTGTTTGAGGCGCTGGGCAGAATTGCGGTAATCGCGATTGAGATCGCGGGCCAGGTCAACCACCTGCTGCCACAGTTTTACTGCCCGGGGCCAATCTTCAACCTTTTCCGCCTGAAGCGCCTTTTGGTAATTGCGTTCAGCCTCTAACAACCGTTGGGCCTCTTTGAGTTTGGCTTCAGCATCACCCCGAAAGTCTGGCTCAATTTCTACCACCTGTTGCAAGTGTTGGATGGCCAGTTCCAGGGTCTCGGTATCAAAATTGGCTGCTCCTTTTTCAAGAAAGGTTATGCCCTGCCGGTAATTTTGTTGCATTGTTTGGGTCCGGCGGGCGGTGTCCAGGCCCTGTTGGGCTTCCGGGTGGTTATTATTTAGCTCAAGTACGCGCTGAAAGGATTGAATAGCGTCGGGCCACTGCTGGTCCAGGGCCGCTTTCCGGCCCCGGTCAAACTCTATTTCAATCTCCAGTTCTCGCCTGGCCTGCTCAAGCATCTGGCCGCTATTTTCGTAGGTATCGCGCCGGGTGTGGATTTGCTCAAGCAGGTCAATGGTTCTTTGCCAGTTGCCGGTATCCAGGAATCGTTGGGCCTGTTTGTACTGCTCGGCCAGCAGAATCTCTTCGTCAATCAGGGTTAAAAGTTCGTCTATGTTGTTGTAAATTTTGGGTTTGTCACGTTGTTCATACTGAACCCGCTCCAAATCAACTTTAGCTTTTTTCCATTCCTTATCTTTGATGGCCTGGTGGCCGCTTTGGTAACGTTCTTGCAATTCCTGGCGAAACCGGGCCTGTTGGTGCAGTTGTTGGGCATCCCCCTCAAAATCCGGGCGACGACGCACTACCGTGTCTAAAGCCTCTACCGCGCCGGCCCAGTTTTGGTCTTGAATGTAAAGATGGCCCTGGGCGTAATTTAAGGCCAAAAAGGCATCTTGAAACCGATGCTCGCCGGATTTGATGGTTTGTAAGGTATCAATTGCCGACCGCCAGTTTTTGGCCTGGATAGCGGCTTTGCCCTGTTGATAGATGTCTTCCTGTTTTTTCTTCCGGCGGGCCTCGCTAAAATACCACTGGTTTTCCTGAAAGGATGGGTTCAATTCATCAACCTGTTTAAAAGCTTTAACTGCTTCATCCCAATTTTCTTTTTCAAAAAAGCTAATGCCAAGTTCGTAAAATTGGTGCAGCCGTTTTTGGATACGGGCCTGGTTGGCCCGTTTTTCGGTATCCTGGAAACAAGGGTCCACCTCGGCCTGGCGATGCTTTAAAGCGTGCAGTTCTTCGTCGGCTTTATCAAAAAAAATAATGGCTTCATCCCATTCCTCTTTGTTCCATTTTTCTTCGGCTTTGCGGTAAAAGGCTTCCAGCCGGGTTAAACGAGCCTGGTTTTCCCGCATGCGGGTCAATTCTTGGCGCACGTTCTGGTAAAACTTGTTCATTTCGCCGGATACATTAAAGGTTTGTTCGGCTTTGGCTTCTGGTTGGGAAATATCTTGTTGCAGGTGGCCGATTGTGCCCAATAAATTGAGCGCGTCGGCCCATTGGTTGTTTTGGGCATACTCACGCGCTTGCTCAAATAGCACATTTTTGCTCAGTTCAAGCCTGGCCAGGCGCTGCGCTTCGGCCAATTCAATTTGAGAAACCTCGATGGATTTATTGATGTCTTCCTCAAAAATCCCAAAAGAGGGCTGAGTTTGAGATAAGAGTTTGGCCCCTTCTAAAAAGGCCAGGGCGGCCTGGTGGTTTCCCTGGCCGCTGCAAATCTTCCCCTGCTGCAAGAGAAAATGAAATACTTTTTCGTCGGCATCGGGGAGAGACACATCAAGGATTGACGCCGCTTGTGGTTCAGGCGTGGTCAATAAAATATCCCCTAAAACGCTCTCGCTGGCTGTTTGCAAATAAAGCACCGGGGTTGCCCATTCCAAAGAGCCTTCAACCGCTGCGCAGCTCATTTGCACACGAGCAAAACCCAGAGCGGTTTCCAGGGCGTAGCCGGCCATTAGATTTTCATAGAACTCTCGCGCAAAGGCTGCGCCGGCCAGGTCGGTAACTTTGAACTGCATGGCAATGATGGCCGGTATTCCACCGCCGGCCAGGGTTTTGGTCACTTGCCGGCCTGCTTCGCAAGCATTGATTACGGCTAAACGCAGAGCATGGTTTACGTTGAGAATTTGATTAATTTGCTCTGCGGAAAGTTCTTTGTCATCAAACACCAATCTATTGTCATCGCCATGGCCGGTAAAATGGACAATGTTGGGCTGTTCTTTCATGGCGCTGAGTAAATCGCTCACTTTAGCCGCCAGCCGATGAGGTTTTACGGCCACGTTATCATTAGATTTTAGAATATCTTCAATTACCCTGATTTCCTCCTGAGTTTTACCCAACGGCATGGTGCCTCCCGGCATCGCGCTCAAAAGAGAGAAAGTGAGAGGAGATTTTAAATTGCCGGGGCGTGCGCCTGGGCGCAAACGACGCACCACCGGAGTTTGCGGGTCCAGGCATAAAAATATTACACCCTCTTTTTCTTCATCACAAAGAAATTCCCACGGAATACGGGTTAAATTTGGGGCCTGCTCTAAATCTACAATCAGGCGCAGGCCTTTGGCATAACCGGCGGCCATGTTTTCTTGCTCTGCTTTGATATTGCGCAAATATTGGCGATAGGTATTAAGAATGGGGCCCCGGAAAATTGACTTAAAGAGATGACGCCCAAACTGTTGGGCTACAGTTGGATCGGCCACCACCGGGGCTTCAATTTGATCCGGCCATTCAGGTTGAGCTAATGGGTAGGTTTTGCTTTCCCGATCGGGAGAGACGGCTTCAACAATATATTCTTGGTCGGTCTGGCGTATTTTAAATACAAAATCATAATATTGGTATCTAATCTTGGGCGCTGTAGGTAAAGACATTCAACTCTCCTTGAGCAGTTCCAAAACTTAAATTATCCAGAAAAGATGAGAGCAATCAACAACCTAACGTCCTTATCGGTTTAATGGACTCCAGGTGATTGTATGCATTGTCCAATCGTGCTTCTCAACTTCGGTGGCTTGCCTGGGATAAAAGTCCAAACCATTGAGCGATGCCAGAAGTTTTGGCTCACCCTGTCCGGCGGCATCTATTACCCAAAGCCCCCAACTGCCGTTTCGATGGGAGGCAAAAGCAAGATAGTGGTCGTCGGGAGACCAGGCAGGAATGCCGTCACGGTCGGGATGAGTGGTCAGGCGGCGCACCGGCTTGCCATTGTGGTCAACAATATACACATCCCAATTGTCCCCACTATCGCCCTTTGAGGTGTAGGCTACATAACTGCCATCAGCCGACACCGCCGGCGCGGTATCGGTTTGATTATTGGTAAAACGACGAGCCTGGAAACCATCAAGATTGGCCAGGTAAAGGCCGGGCTGCTCTTTAATGGAACCGGCATAAATGAGCGTGTCTGCGTTCAGCCAATCGGCGGCCCAGCCTAAATCCGGGATGGCAATGGCCTGATCAATGGGATAATACAACTGCCAGCGGCGGTCGCCGGCCTGGCGAGAAGAAAAAATCAGTCCCTTGCCATCAGGGGACCACTGGGGGCGGGCCGATTCATACCCCTCGCTGGGCTGCCAACTTTTACTACCGCCAACCTCTTGTACCCACAGCCCTCGATTATCGGCGGCCCAGGAACGGTAAGCAATTTCTTGTCCATTGGGGCTAAAGCAGGGATTGGCCGCCTCCGGGATGAATTTGGTAGAGGTCATTGCGCTCAAATCCAGGAGATGGATATGGTAGGTCTCATTGACCGGATCATAGTCGGCATAGGCAATTTTGCCTTGCAGCACAGGTGTAGGCGGAGTGGTTGTGACCGGCACTATCTCCTTCGCCTGGCTTTCCGGCGATGGCGAGGGTGGTGATTGAGTGACCGTAGGCATAGGCGTGGGAGTGGGCCAGGCAGGCGTGTCTGGGGGTAAAACGGGGCTGGGGGTAAAAGTGGGCGGCAAGGATGTAGGGGAAGAGGTGAAGGTAGGCGGCAACGCGGTAGGGGAAGGGGTAAAGGTGGGCCAAGGCGTAGTCAACGTAAAATCAGGGGTAGATGTGTCATCCGCAGAAACCACGGGCATTGATGTTGCTGTGCTTTTACTACGCAGGCTAATACCCCAGAGCAGGCTAAACAGCCCCATTCCCAGCAACAATAGCAAAACTGTTGCGCCTATCAGCACTGATGTTGAAACACGGGATAAAACCGTTGGCAAGAATTTTGAAGAGGCGGGCGGCTTTGCGGTCAACGCCGCTGCTTTGGGGGGATGTTGGCCGGTCAGTGTTTCTTCTTTTGCCAGGGCTTGACGGATGTTGCCTCTTTGCCAGACACCGCCTTCCTGGTAAACCCACTCACCGGCGCGGTTGAGCCGCCACTGCTGATTGCCAACCGGGAAGGAGGGGAGTCGGTCCACCTGTTTGACAAATTCATCATAGTCAAGTTTTTCATGGTCAAGTTTTTCACTGAGCAACTCATACTCAGCTTCAATTTCGTCTATGGTTTGGGGTTTCTGATTCATGTATCCCTCCAGGTGGCATTGAGGATTGTGACAGCAAAAGCCTCATCCAATGGATGAGCGAGCCGCACCTGAAGATGCTGGCTCCTGAACCCCGGATTGTTTAAGATCCCGAACGTCGCCGGCCGAATCTGGCATACCAGGGCGATGGCTGTTCTACATCTTTTTCAGGTTCAGGCTGTTGATAGCCCCTCTCTTTATCAGAAATGGGAGGCATATTTTGTAAAATGGGGGCCAGAAAATCACGCAGATCATTAAACATCTCCGGCTTAAAATCGGCGGGTTGGGCCTTGATTTCCCGGTGACCAACCGAGGCGAGCGTCAAGTAAAGGTCAATGGTTTGTAAAAGAGCGACTTCATCTTGCCGGGCGCAGGCTTCGTCTATTTGCCGGAGAATCTGGAAAGCTTCTTTCCCGGCCTGCCGTTTAAGGTCTGCCGGGGATTTGTTTTGAACCAAGCGGCGAAAGAGTTGCAATTTGCTGTCACTATTCATACCACGCGCTCCTGATGATATATGGGCCTCGCCCTTTTTGGAGTTACTGTGCCAATTTTAACATTGGCTATCTAAAAAACCAACGCGATTAATCGTTATCACCATTGATGACCGGTTATTGCGCCCGGCCTTCTGAGAAAAATTGATAGCCTCCTTCTGGCGTGCCGCGCCAGTTGAGAATGTAACGGGGACGGGCCGGATTTGGCTCTATTTGTTGGCGCAATTGCCAGATCAGTTGATACAAGCTGGCCTCTTCCACCTCTTCCCATTCATCGGGCCAAATGTGCATAATCAAGTCGGTTTTGGTGAGCGGTTCTCGGGGGTGTTGTAAAAAATACAGGAGCGCAGTTTGTTGTTGGGGAGAAAGTTCCAACCGGGTCGGCCCCTGCCAGAACTCTCCGGTTACTTTATCGCGCCACATTCGCCCCCGCCCGCGCTCTTGAACCTGAGCCACAAAATGAGCCAGTAGCTTGCCCTTGAACCGCCACTGACTACCTACCTGGTCACAAAAGCCCTTGGCTGCCAGCCGGGCCAAAGTATCGCCATATCTGGTTTGCAAATCCTGATAGATTTTTTGACGGGTTTGTTTCACTTGACCGCTTTCGCGGCCGGCTCGGGTTTGCTGCTTTTCCAACTCCGATAGGACGAATTTTTCTTCTTCGGTTAAACCCTGCCACAACTCCACTAAACGGTTTTGCAAGGCCTGGTCTGCCAGCAAGGGCACGGCCCATTTACGCATGGCCGGCTTATCCGCTGTTAACCGCCACCACCGGCAAGTTTCTTTGAGCAGGGCCGGATAACCGCCGGTCAGCTCCAGCATAAGATTCTTCTCGGTTTTGCTTGGCCTGGTCACAGCCGTCCGGGTTTCTTCGTCAATCAGGCGTAGGGCGTCTTCTTGAGTCATAGGGCCTAACCAGCACGTGTGAATATCCAGTAATTCGCTCAACTCCCGCAAATCTATGGCCCCGGTCAGGTAAACAATTTCATGCCGCAGCCCCACCAGGTAGCACAAGTTGTTTTTAAAACTGTCTCGTAAACCGCGCAGGGTATCAAACATGGGCGGTGTGGCCATTTGGCAAAAATTATCAAAACGGTCCATCACCAACACCACCCTTATCTGTGTGGCGGCCAGCAAAAACAACAGTTCCCGCAGGGCGCTCTGCGGCAAAAAGGGGTCCTGTTCGCGTTGATTTTGGCGGTAAACGCCTTCAATCAATTCTTGTAAATGTGGCTCAAACGCCTCGCCCGCCTCATAAAACGCCCGCAGGATGATCCGGTAAAAGGTTGATAGATCAAACGTGGGCATATTATTAAAATCAACCGCAATGGGGATGACCACCTGGTCGGGATTGTCAAGGTGTTGTTTTAAAGCTTCAGGGTGGTGGCACATGAACTTAAGAAAGTTGGATTTACCGGCGCCGGCTAACCCTATCACCGCCCCACTTTCCCCGGCGTTAATCCAGGCGGCAATGATTTCCATTTGTTTTTGGCGATAATTTAAGGCGTATCGTTCTGGTTTCATCAAACTACCTGACCACCTTATAAAAAACAACTATAGGCCTGAACAGTATCGAGTTTAAAGAATTTTATCTTAATGAGCAAATGAGTTTTGGCAGAATTGAAGGAGAGTTTAGAGTTTATTGAGAGTTTGTTGAGAATCTTTTGCAAAAACAGCATACAAATCCCCAAAAGAGGCTCATATCTTCTAGGTCACTTCATTTTAGGGCGAAATTCCCAGGAATTTGTATTTTTACAGCGGTCATTTGATAAATTTTTAATCATTTTTTGCGGCCAAAAAGTTGATAAACAACCAGAAAACCGCCCGCATTTTCATGAATTGTTGAGAGAATCTTCAAGCAAATTTGCCTGTTATTGGTTAAAATAGTCAACAAGAGATTGAACAACGGGCATTAAAAAATAACTTGGTGTCCACGTTCCGGCCGGAACTTTGTTGGCTCTTTTAAACTGATTTAGCTCGCTCATTGGGGAAAACGCGCGTGCCGCGGCTGGGCCAAACCTATCCGCGGCGGGGATCCCCGCACTCAATGAAGCTCCTGGAAAGGAGGTGATTTGAAGTGCTAAAGCGACGCATCATTGCCGTAATAACGGGCCTGGCCCTGTTGCTGGCCGTGGCCGGTTCTGCCGGAGTGGTAGCCGATGCTTTTGGGTTGGCGGTTACGTCCCAGAGTCATGCTTGTAACAGTGCCGGCGCTTCCGGCGGCGGCTGCTAAGCTGTAGGCGGCTGTATTGCCGGGCATAACCTTATCTCGCCGCAGTCCAGGAGCGTTGCCTCCGTCAGGCTGCGGCGAGTTTTTTATCCTTCTTGGGGGTCAATATTACAACATTCTCCTTATTTGTGTTAAAATGCAAATGGCGTTAAATAATCCCAAAAATTCAAAAGTGAAAGGAGGTAAAGTGAAGTGCTAAAGCGACGCATCATTGCCGTGGTAGCGGGCCTGGCCCTGTTGCTGGCCGTGGCCGGTTCTGCCGGCGTGGTCGCCGACGCCTTTGGGCTGGCGGTGACATCTCAGAGCCATGCATGCACCACTACTGGCGCATCCGGCGGCGGTTGCTAATTGGCCGGCTTAATCACTCGGGTTTCCGGGGTTGTCCGAACCCTGGAGACCTTCTTGCAAACGCCGGCGGCAGTCGGCCAACAATACCCGCCAGAGCGGGTGTTGCGGGTCCTGCCCGTATGTAGCCATCAGCCGCTCCACTTCAGCCAGTTGGGCGGCTGCTTGGGGCCAATGTCCCAATTCCACCTCGTACGTCAGGATATAGATCATTGTCCGCAGTTCCCCCTGTTTACTGCCCACCTTGCGCCAAATTTCCAGAGAAGTGTGGAACGATGAATTGGCTTCTGCCCATTTGCCCTGGTCCAAACAGGCCAGGCCCAAATTGTCCAAGGCCAGGGCCTGGCCCATTGAATTCAAAAACCGTTTAAAGATAGTGGCGGACTGCCGGGCATTAGCTTCGGCTTGCACCGGTTCACCCTGCTGGCGATAAGCAATGCCTATGTTCAGATAAATTAGGCCAATTTCTGTTTCTTCCCCCAGCCGTTGGGCCAGGTGAAGGGCCTTTTGCAGGTAGGCCAGCGCCGGGTCCGGCTGTTGTGTAAGCACATAGAGCATCCCCAAATTGATATAACCCCGCATCAAACCGTGGTCATCGCCCATTGTTTGCCACAGCGTACTGGCCTGCTCAAAGTGCGGCTGCGCCAATTCGTAACACCCTTGCCGGGTATACAGAACGCCTAAATGGTTGTGGGTGTGAGCGCGTCCGTGAAGATTATCTAACTGCTCAAAGGTGCGTAGGGCGTGCCGGCACAAGATTTCCGCCCGCCACCAATATCCTTGTTCGGTGTAAAGAAAACCCAGGTTCGAGTAGGCCCTGGCGCGGTAAACAGCATTGTCTATTTGCCGGGCCAGATGAATGACCCGCCGGTAGGCTTGCTTGGCCTCAACAAAACGAGCTTGCCATTGCAGCAACCGGGCCGAGGATATAGATAAGGCTACCGTTTTGGTTTTATCGTTAAGTTGGGCGGCGGTGCTGCCGGCCTGAATAAGCACATTCCGCCATACCTCCCAATGGCCCTGCCGTTCCATATACGGCGCAAAGCCCTCAATCAATTCATAAACCAGCGGCCAGGCAGCCTGTCCCGCCTCCAGGCCAAAGGCAATGCCCCGCAAAATGCCGCTACGCTCGCGGTCCAGGGCGGCCACATCGGCCATATTTGCAGCTACCCATTTTTGCCAGTAAGCTACATTGGCCAGCACTTTTTGCTGAAAAAAATTGGCCCGGCTTTGGGAATTGGTCAGGGTGATGTCTGTCATTTAAAGGCCCCACTTCGGCCTTGCGACGGCACGTTTGCTACAAAAAGCATATCATAGTCTTTGGATAAAAACAAGAGTCTGTTGACCGAGGAATTCAGGGGGATAAACGGCTCGGAGATTGTACGCTGTTAGAGCCGCTCGAAGGGTTTCTTCATCCAACAAATCTCGACCTGAAGTAACAATAAAACTGGCTCCAGCCGCTATTGCCGTCGCCGTCACAATATCCTCTTTGGGGTCGCGGCAGGTGGGAGCTGCCGCCATTCTGAGTGGGCAGACGGCATAGGGATGCCATTCTACGATAAATTTGGATCTACTGACTCGACTTTTGCAGGAGAATAGGAAAGGGAAAAAAGGGATAAAAAAGGGGCAAAATAGTTGGGATTGAAGGGCTAGCAGTTGGT
>JAFGDY010000031.1 GCA_016931895.1 Anaerolineae bacterium | reverse complement strand
GCATTTGAATACCGATTAGCTTGACCTTTATTATCCCATATTTTCTTGTTAATGTTAAATCTTATGTCACTGCAAAAGTCGAGTTCTCACTCATAAAAACTGAACCCATTGTAACAGCTTGGCCCTAATATCCCACTTCCACTTATTTAAAGTTTATGGTATAATCGGCTCGAACTTGATTATAGAAAGGGGACAGGTGCTTGCAAAGCAGCCGGATTGTAGAGTTAAAAATTCCCAGCGAACTCGGCTACGAAAAAATAGCCCGGGAAGCGGTGGCTACTGTTGCCCGTCGCCTGAACTTTGACGAGCAAAAAACAGAAGACATCAAAACGGCAGTTAGCGAAGCTTGCACCAATGCCATTCGGTACGGCGGCGGAGCAGATGCCCGGATGAAAGTGGTTGTGGTACTCACCGCCGATGAGGATAAACTTGATATTCTGATCAAAGACCCTGGCGCCAGTGGCACTCCCCCGGGCGTGATAGACATTCCAGATATTGACGGCATGGTGGAGGGCAAAAAACGGCTGGGCGGGATGGGGCTTTTCATTATTCGAGAATTGGTAGACGAGGCCGGATTTGTCGAAGCCGACGACGAACATGGCGGCAATCAATTTCGAATGGTTATCTACCGGATGGCCGATGATACAAAAACGCCTGAGTCTGAAAACATAAATGAATAACGTCAGTAAATCTGTTCAAGAGAGAGGGGCAATACCATGAGTGATGAAATCCAGGTCTCTATAAGAGAAGAAAACGGCGCTACAGTGATAGACCTGGTGGGCGATGTCACCACTTTTGCCGAAGATGCCATTAACCAGGCCTACCAAACCGCTTCAGCCGATGGGGCCATCAACATCATCTTTAATTTTCGGGAAAACGACTACATCAATAGCGCGGGAATTGCTATCCTCATCGGCGTGGTCACCGAGGCGCGCAAAAAAGATCAAAAACTCCTGATGACCGGCTTGAGCGTCCATTTTCAAAAAATCTTTCGTATGGTTGGTCTCACCCAATACGCCGACCTTTATCCCTCGGTGGCCGACGCTTTGTCCGCGCTCAACTAATCTCGGCCAAACATAATGTTTCACCACAAAAAAGCCACACGGGAATGGTGTGGCTTTTTGCATGCCCCATGAGCTCTCAAGTTTTCATGATCTCGGCCATCACCGTAGTAGCATAAGCCCCGGCCGGTAGTTCAAACGAAACCAACAAGCCATCGTCCCACCACACTTTAGCATGTTTTAACTTAAAACGATATGGCCGGCGCGCCCCCCGCATCTTCAAACCAGGCACCTTAAAATCATCCCTGGTTAAACCCCATTTGGCCAATACAGCCTGCTCTTGTTGACCGGGCGCGCCCTGGGCCGGTAACATCTTAGGACCAAAAAGTGGTCCGGCCGGACTGATTTCAAAGGCGTCAGCGCGAGGTTGTTCGGCCGGCACGTTTTCCACAATAAAAGCCGCGCCTTTGCCGTGAATATAAGCCACGTCGCCCTTTTGCAATTGCTCCAGGCTGTCCAGCCGTTGGGCCAACAACTCATTGAATAATTCAGACTGAAAGGCCGACACAAAAAACTGCTTTGACTTTTTATCTAACGCCCGAAAAACGCCATCAAGTTGACCTTCTGCCCGCACAATAGCGGCCAGCACGCGCCGCTCGTCAAACAGGGCGCCGGGCCAGCGAGCCAGGGCTTCGACCCAACAACCGGCATCTACCAATTGTCGCGCGGCCTGGGCAGAGGCGGACTCTTGCGGTTGGGGTCGCCCCAGGTACTCCGCTACAAATTCGGCCACATCCTGGCGAATGAGCAACTCACCCAGGCGATGTGTATTGGCACGATTACCAAAACGCTGCTCGCCAAAAAAGTTAGGCACGCCTTTTGCCGCCAGAGTAGCCAGAATAGCCTCGGCCAAGGGCAAGGCCGTTTGCGTCACCTCACGCACCTTGATCACAAAACGATTGCCGGCCAGGTGGCCAACCTTTAATTTATTATGATGCCGATTGACCTGCAAAATTTTGATCTGGGGGAGATTGAGCGCCTCAACCGCTTGCGGGGCCACATTGTCAATGGAAAAAGTTTGCCGGGTGACCGCTTGAGCATCCTTTAAACCGGCGTAACCAATCTGATGCGGCGAAACACCCAGCGCGCCCGCTATTTTTTTCCGGGCGGCATTGGACGACAAACCACGCTTTTCGATTTCAACGTAAACGTGCTGGCCCTGGCCGCTTGGCAAATAAAGGGGGATTTCTTCAACAAAAAAATCTTCCGGCTCAACCTTTAATTGTCCGCCAATACCAGGTTGGGTATGGGTGAGATAAGACAAATTTGTTCACTCCGCTTTAGCTGCGTTGGCCCGACCAAATACCGTGCCATCAGGCAAGATGGTATTATCTAACTTGGCCTCATCCAAGTTAGCCTTCCACCACAATTTGCCCGGATTTGTTCCTTTGAGGTTGGCGTTTTTCAGGTTGGCTCCGTCAAAATTGGCGCCCGCAATAATTGAACCGGCCAAATTAACGCCTTCCAGATTGGTCCAGCGCAAATCCGCCCCGCTGAAATCAACAGCGCGCAAGTCGGCGCCCCGAAAATCGGCGCCCTTTAGATTGGCTTTGGCCAGATTTGCCCGCCGAAAGATAGCTCCTCGCAGATTGGCAGCGCTAAAGGAAGCTCCCTGCAAAATAGACTCGGCAAAGTTGCACCCCATCAACGTAGCCCCCTCAAAGATAATGCCAACCAATCTGGTCTTAGAAAAGTTGCCCTCTTGAACGGTCACTCCCGTAAAATCTTTAAATCCGCTCCTAAACTGTCTGAGGATTTCTTCCGAGGTTCTTGTTTTCATTGGGCCGCTATCTCTCCGCAAAATTTGTAAGAAGATATACTCAAAAAAGTAGACACGTTAACCGGGTCTCGATAAGGGCTTAGAATTTCATAACATCCCCATTTTGTAGCTAAATCGCCTGATATTTTTAGCTTAATGGGAGAAGTCAATTAATGCTTAAGCCTAAGTTGAGAAAAAAGATTGAGGTTGTAACTATTTCAACTCAAATCATTATAATTCGATTATAACATTCTTATGTTGAAGTGCAAGTCATTCTCAGAAAATAAAAAGACCGGCAGGTGGGGGGAACCTGCCGGCTCGAGGAGGAGAGGCAAAAGGACAAAATCCTTTTGCCTCTGTCCGATGCTGCTTTATCAGGATAGCATAGCTTTAATTTACAGTATAGTGTCACTTGTCACTACCAAACAGTGACAAATGTCACTTTTATGGGTTACATCTTTTTTGGCCCAGAAAACCATTGCTTAAACATTGGGTTGGCAGTATACTATCTTTATCCAATACTTTCATCAGGGTCATTAAATGGTTGCGGTTAAAGATCAACATTCTGAAATTACCAGCAAAGATGCGTTAGAATTTGAAAGTTGGCTGGATTCGATTGCGAATGGGCGATCGCCAACGGAGATGGCCCTTATCCGCCGGGCTTGTGAAGTAGCCCAGCAGGCCCACCATGGCCAAACTCGCGCCTCCGGCGAACCCTATTTTCAACATTCATTGGCTGTGGCCAATATCCTGGCCGATCTCCGCCTGGATTACGAAACCATTGCCGCCGCCATTTTACACGATGTTCCCGAAGATACAATGGTTACCCTGGAAGAGATAGAAACAGAATTTGGGCCAAGCGTGGCCAAATTGGTTGACGGCGTAACCAAAATGGGCCAAATTCAGGAGTATCGGGGCCAAACCAGAAAGAGCAAAAAAGAACGCGCCCAGGCCGAAAGTTTACGCAAGATGTTATTGGCCATGGTTGACGACGTGCGGGTTGTGTTGATCAAGCTGGCCGACCGGACCCACAACATGCGCACCCTGGGATCTTTACGGGAAGACAAACGCCAGCGGATTGCTAAAGAAACCCTGGAAATTTTTGCTCCCCTGGCCAATCGCCTGGGTATCTGGCAAATCAAATGGGAACTGGAAGATTTGGCCTTTCGGTATCTGGAGCCGGAACTGTACAAACAGATTGCAAGAATGATTGATGAGCGCCGGATCAATCGAGAACAATACATTGAGCAGATTGTTAAAAAACTGGAAACAGAACTACGCAAACAGGGCCTTCAGGCCGACGTGAGCGGCCGCCCCAAACATATCTATAGCATTTGGCGAAAAATGCAACGCAAAGGGGTTACCTTTGATCAAATTTATGACGTGCGCGGGCTGCGGGTTCTGGTCAATAAAGTATCGGATTGTTATGCGGTATTGGGCATTGTGCATACCCTGTGGCGTCCCATCCCCGGTGAATTTGACGACTATATTGCCGCGCCCAAGGACAATTTTTATCGCTCTCTCCATACCGCCGTGGTCAGTTCCGACGGCAAAACCATAGAAGTGCAAATTCGCACTTATGGCATGCATCAAGAGGCCGAACTGGGCGTAGCCGCCCATTGGCGATACAAGGAAGGCGCAAAATCTGATCCGGGTTTTGATCAAAAAATAACCTGGCTACGTCAAGTAATGGAGTGGAAAGAAGACGTGGCCGACGCTACCGAATTCATCAACCAAGTTAAAGCCGAGGTTTTTGAAGACCGGGTGCACGTGCTTACCCCCAAGGGTGATGTGATTGATTTGCCCTCGGGCGCAACGCCCATTGATTTTGCCTACTATATTCACACCGAAGTGGGCCATCGCTGCCGGGGGGCCAAAATCAACGGCAAAATTGTGCCCTTGAATTACCAATTAAAAAACGGGGACCAGATAGAAATTCTAACCGCTAAACGCGGCGGCCCCAGCCGCGACTGGCTCAACAATCACCTGGGTTATATCAAAACCGGGCGAGCCAGGGCCAAAGTTCGTTATTGGTTCAAGTATCAAAATTACGAGGAAAATGTTTCCCAGGGCCGCAATATTCTTGACCGGGAATTACATCGGCTGGGAGTGCTGGAAGTAAATTACGAAAAGCTGGCGCATCGTTTTAACTTTGACAAGGTTGACGACTTTTTAGCCGCCATCGGCCGCAGCGACATCAGCATGTCGCACATTATCAATGCCATTAACGATGTGGTTGAAGCAACCGCAGCGCCAGAAGAAGAGGTTTTGCATTTACCCACACCAGGCCTAACTCCGGCCACCATCACCCCCACGGATATGAGAATCCAGGGGGTGGGCAACCTTCTTACCACTTTGGCCCAATGCTGCCGGCCCGTGCCGGGCGACAATAACATTATTGGTTACATTACGCGGGGCCGGGGAGTCACCATTCACCGCCGTGATTGTCCCAACATCTTGCGTTTTGACGATGAACGGCGCGAGCGGCTGATTGAAGTTGACTGGGATATAACCGGGGATAAAACCTATCCCATTGACATCCAGATTGAGTCGTTTGACCGACCCGGCCTTTTGCGCGATATTACGGCGGTGGTAGCCAATGAAAAAATCAACCTCAGTTCGGTTAATGTGACCACCAAAAAAAAGGACCACTCCGCCACTGTATTTGCCACCCTGGAAGTAACCGGCATTGACCAACTCAGCCGGATACTGGCTCTGATAGAACAACTACCCAATGTCCTCAGGGCCAGACGGCGGACTTAAGAATGGCCAGAACTTATTCACCGCTTTACCTGGCTGCCAAACTAAATGTTCCCAACCGATCCGTGTCAACTTTAATTTTGTCTTCATCCCGGATAACCTGGTAGCCAAACTCCTCCAGATCAGCCCACTGACCATTCTGCAAGACCACAATGGTCACATTCGCCTTGCCGCCGGCGCTGGCCAAAATATCGGCCTCATAATCAAACTCAAGGCCCAACGGCTTGGAGAATTGGGTGATCTGCGTGCTTTTTTCATTGATAATGTGATCAACCTGGCAAGCCTTGATGTCTATCGGATCGGCCAGCAATTTAAGCCCCGCCTGGTCGGGAACGCCAGCCAATAGGGTCACTTCAAAATGAACTCCCTGCTCAACGGTGCCGGGCAAAACTTGGAGCCTGGTTCTAACACCCTCAAGGGAGAGAGTGGTCATGCCTTGCTCATCTACAACCTGGCTCAACGGGGGCGTGTCATCAACCGCTATCGCCAATAGCGTATTACCCCCGGCTTCAAAGGGGGTAGGCAGAGCCAAAACCCCGGAAACACGTTTGGTATAAACATTAACACTACTACATAACTTTTCCCACGACTCAGTAGCCGGATTGTACATATTAAGCCGCAATTGTTGTTCCTGAGTGGGCGGAAGCATGCCATAAGGGGCCAAAACAACTTCAGAAGGGACAAGAAGAGGCAAAGCCGGCTGCGCGGCCAGCACCAACGGCCAGCCGCTTAAAAAACTCAAACCACCGGCCCCTGGAGTTTCAACGGACCGTTGAGACACACCGGCATTGCCATAGGGCGCATTGAGCACAATGGGCGGATTGAATTTGTTGAGCGTAACGCCCTCACCCCTGATCCAGGCCCCGAAAAAGAAAGGCGAGCCTACATTACCCGGCAGCGCCGGCAACCCCGGCGGCAAACTTGAATAATAAGTTCTGACTTCGACAGGCACCGACGTAGCCCCCTGGGGAAACCACACGTAGATGCCAGGGGTATTGGGGTCTCTGGCCATCTTGTTTTGATGAGGGTCTACCTGGTCTGGGGGTGGGGAAGGGGTATCATCACCGTCGCCATCCTCGCCGGCAGGGATCTCTTCTCCATACCCCCCTATGGCCAATTCAAAAGCAAGCCAGCCTATTTCGCCCTTTGACCCTTTTAGCACCAGCACCGGCAAAAACAAAACCAGGCCCACAATAAAAAGAATAACCACCACAAAACTCAAAATTCTCTCTTTCATCGGTGTTTTCCTCCAAACTTTACCACAATTAGAATTCCACTGAGCTTACCTGATCTTACTCATAGACACCCGGAAGAATTCATTTATTCGGTTCGTAATGACTCCAGCAGGTCCGCATTAAAAGGGTTGCGTCCTGCTTCTAGCTCAATAATCCAGGCTTCTCGTCGCCGGCCATACGGTTGGTACAAACCAGTCTCTTTTGACCAGGTCACAAAATATTTAAAATCCGCAATAGCGTCGGGATAGCTTCCGGTTAGGGCATAGGCCAGACCGCGATTGTCGCGTAACGCGCCGTCGGTGGGGGCTAATTGCACGGCGTACTCGCAGGCGGGCAGCACAATTTCGGCCAAACCCTCAAGGCTGCCCTGCCAACAGATGAGGCTGTTCAGATATACATCCTGCGTCTCCCCTGCCCAATCAACAACCCGGCTATAAGCCGCCAACGCCCCCCGCCGGTCGCCGGTTTGGAGCAGGGCATTGGCCCGGTCAAACGCTGCCCCAATCGCCGAACGATGGGCCGGCAAATCCACACAAGTTTTGCGATACGCCTGCCCCGGGAAATACTGCGCCCACTCCGCCTGCGTAAAATTACGGCCGGCCGTGTCACAGGCAAGCTCAAGCAAATCTTCCGGGGGCAACGGCCAAAAACGGACGGTATTATCGTTACCGGCCGTAATCACCCAGGGTTTACTCACCCCATCCCCAGACAGAACAGAACGAATAGCCGCCGCAAAAACAGGTCTGGTGTGACCCGTCAAAACAACGGGAATCGCGGTTGAGGTGAGCGCATCCGGTAAATCCCATACTCTGGCAACACCATCACCCCCGGCGGTAATCAGCCAATAATTACCTTCCCCTTTTTCAGGTCCAATGGCAACAGCCAAAACAGGCTTGTCGTGGCCGGGCAAAACAAGGGAGTTTGTAATTACCCTTCCAGGCGAAGCCGTGCCCACAACATCCGGCAGATTCCACAGACGGGCCGTATGATCGCTGCTGCCGGTCGCCAACCAGCGACTATCGGGGCTGATAGCCAGCGCCAAAACCTTATCTTCGTGGCCCTGCAAAATAAGCGGCGCGGCCACCGTTTTGATGCCGGCCGCCGTAAAATCCACGTTCCACAGCCGGGCGGTATGATCGCTACTGGCCGTAACCAGCCAACGGCTGTTTGGGCTGATAACAATGTCGCTAATTGCACCCTCATGGCTGCGCAGAAGAATAGACGAGTCAGCCGGGTCGGACGTATCCGCATCAAGTAGGCTTACCACATTCCACAAACGCCCCGTGTTATCCCCACTGCCGGACACTAACCAACGGCTATTGGGGCTAACGGCCAGAGCCGTGATAGCCCCTTCGTGGCCAGACAAAACAAGAGGGGTCGCTGAAGCTGAACCGCTGCGTAAATTCCACAGCCGAATGGTAGTATCATCGCTGCCGCTAACCAGCCAACCATTGTCGGGGCTGATGGCGATGGTAGTGACCGCGGCAGTATGGCCGGGCAGAACAATAGGCTCAGCCGCCGCCGGAACGGACAAATTCCATAAGCTCACAGCCCCGCTCTCATCGCCCGCAACCAACCAGCGGCGGTGCGAGTCATTCGCTACATCGGAAATAGCCACAGCCGTAACCGTCGCTTCCGGGCCACCCAAAACAATGGGCGCGGGGTCTTCATGGGAGCTATCTGGAATATCCACACCCACCACGGCCGGCATATTCCACAAACTAAGCGTATTATTGCCAGTAGCGGCCATAACCAACCAGCGGTTGTCGGGGCTGGCAGCCACAGCGGTGAGGGAAGCATTGGCCGGACTACGCAAAACAAGGGGCGTAGCGGCAATAGAATCCGGGGCCTGGCCCAAATCCCACTGCCGCGCCGTGGCATCGCTGCTGCCGGTGATGAGCCAAGAACTATCGGAAGCATTTTCAGATGTAACGTTGATGGACACAGCCACAATCCCGGCTTCGTGGCCGCGCAAGATGATGGACGTGGCCGCCGGGTCCGGCGCGGTCAAATCCCAGAGCCGGGCGGTGTGATCGCTGCTGCCGGTCACCAGCCAGTGGTTATCGGGGCTGAATCCTACGGCCAAAACCGGCTCATCGTGCCCCCGCAACACAACAGGCGCAACAGCGGAACCTGCCGCGCCCCGATCCCGGCTCAGACCAAGCTCAAGCAAGGCCGGCGCATCCCACAACCGCGCCGTATTATCCCAACTGCCAATAGCCAACCAGCGACCGTCGGGGCTGGCGGCCATAACTGTGACAAAACTTTGGTTGGGCAAAACAATAGAGGGGGGGCTTGTCTCCGGCGCGTCCTGATTTCGATTTTGGTCGGGTTCAAGTAAGGCCGAGAAACTCCACAAACGGGCCGTGGCATCGTCGCTGCCGGTGGCCAGCCAGCGCCGGTCGGGGCTGATGACAATGGCCGTGATAGCCGCCTGATGGCCGCTTAAGATAGCGGACGGCGCAATCAAATTTTCCGCCGAAAAGGCACCGGCTGCGGCCAACCCGGCTCTAAGAATGGCGGAAACATTCCATAGGTAAGCAACGCCGCTCTCATCGCCGGTGACCAACCAATGATGGTCGGTGTATGCCTCAGGAGAAGCAGAGCTGATCGCCAGGGTCGTAATTGGGGACTGATGGTCAGATAAGGTAATTGAAGGTATGGCGGCCAAACCTTCGGCGGCCGAGACGTCTGTTAAGGGCAAGCCGGAGTCAAGCAAAGTGGAGAGATCCCACAGCCGCACCGTTGTATCCGCACTGCCGGTCACCAGCCAGCGCTGATCGGGGCTGAAGACGATGGCCGTGATCGCCGCGTTATGGCCGGCCAGGTCAAGAGAGGGGATCGTCAATTCTGTTTCGGATGTGTTTTCTGTCGTAAACTGCGCCGACACATCCCATAAACGGACCACGCCGCTCTCATCGCCGGTAGCCAGCCAGCGTTTACCTGTATCCCCGGCCAACGGCGCCGGGCTGAAGGCAATGGTGGTGAGGGGCGACCGGTGACCGGACAGAATAAAGGGAGCGCCGGTTGCTCTTGGGGAAGAAGAGACGGGAGGCAGGGACCACAGGCGGGCGATGGCGCCGCTGGCCGTAACCAGCCAGCGGTGGTCAGGGCTGATGGCCATAGTCGTGAGCAGGTCATCCTGGCCAATCAGGCTGCGCCCGCCAGAATCGGCCAGATTTTGGCGGAGGGCATTTTCGGCAGAAGGCAGGGGAGGGGCACCGGCCTGCAAATTAATATTCAAGGCTTCGGCGGCCAGCAGCAAACTCCGCTGTGGATAATGTTCAAGGGCGGCTGTCTGCGCTTGGGCCGCCAATTGCCCGGCGCGAGCCTGCCGGGCCGACTGTTCGGCTTCGTTTTTGGCCGCCACGGCTTCGGCCTGGGCGGTTTCCGCTTCCAGGCGCCGGGTTTCGGCAACTTGCTCCGCCGCCAGAGCCACAGCGGCTTGCTCCCGGGCAAGTTGTTCGTTGACCCCGGCGCGTTGCTGCTGAGTCCAGGCCAGAATGGCGGCTGCCAGGGCCAGTAAAAATACAACTGCCAGAGCCAGGGCCAACCGGCGCAAACGACGGGTGGCTCTGGCTTGCTCTTCGGCTCGCCGACGCTCGGCTTTGGCCAAAGCCTGGGCCTGCTCCAATTCACGCTGACGCCGGGCTTCCAGCGCTAATAGCTCCTGATCCCGCAACTGCACGCTGGCCTGCAAAAATTGCTGTTCCAACACATTCAGTTCGCCGCTATGCGCCTGGCCCCATTCTTCCGCTTCGGCCAGCCGCGCCCCGCGATAGAGGTAGCTTGCATCGTGGTCAAATCGTTCCCACTCGGCGGCGGCTTCGGTTAGCCGCCGGTGCGTGCGCAGAGATTCACGATCTCGGTCAATCCACTGCCGCAAGCGCGTCCAACCCCGGATGAGGGCTTCGTGGGCCACGTCAACGTACTCCCAGCCGGTGTCGGCATCTCGGCTGGTGGTAATCAAGCGGGCATCGGTTAGCCGCTGGAGCACCCGCTCTACGGTTTGGGCATGAAGGTGGCTATCGTCCGGCCCGGCCCGGCCCGCGCCCAAAAGCAGTTCGCTCCGCCGCGCCCGCCGCCGGGTGTCTTCGGTGCCTTCGCCCGGCTGGGTCAGGCGCAGCATCACCTGCCGGACAATGGTTTGTTCGGCGGGGCTAAAACTCTGGTAAAGCATGTCGGCCCGCCGGGCAATGGCCCCGGATACGCCGCCGCTGGTCTGATAGGCCCGCAGCAGCAGCAGAGGACCGTACCTGTTTTCCCACAATTCTAACAAGGCATGCTGCAACAGCGGCAAAGCGCCCGGCTGGTCGGCTACGTCGGCCAGAATGGCGTTGATCAGGCCCGCTTCAAAACGCAGCCCTACGCGCAGGGCCGGTTGCTCAATAGCGCGCCGCAGTTCGGCCTCATTCATGGGGCCAACCAAAAGCTGCTGCGCCGAAATACGGTTAGCCAGATCACGGTGGGCCGCGCAACGATGGTAGAAGTCGGCCCGCATGGTCAAAAGGACAATGACGCGGCCCGTGTTAACCGCTGCCGCATAGAGCAGGTTTTCAATAAAACTCTCCCGCTCGGCCTCGTTGCGACAAAGGGTAAAAAGTTCCTCAAATTGATCAATCACCAACAGCAGGCGACATTCCGGCGCGGTTCGCCACCAGGCCATGCGGGTCAACAGGTGGAGGGTGCGCCCGTCAACGGTCAATTGTTTGAACAGGCGATTTTTGGCCTCTGATCTTTCTTCACCGCCCAGGATGGCGGCCAATTGCCAGGCTAATTCTTCCAGAGGACGGCTACCGGGCTTCATTACCCGGATGACCCACCGGTCGCTGCCTGGCAATACCCCCAGCCGCAGGGCCGGAATCAGCCCGGCCTGCACTAACGAAGATTTGCCGCTGCCTGAGGCCCCCAGCACTGCCAGAAAACGGCTGGTTTGGGTTTCTCCCGCGGCTGTCGCAGTAAGTGTTTGTTTTAACTTTTCCGACAAGCGGCCGATCAGGGCTTCGCGGCCAAAATAAAACTCGGCATGTTCCTCTTCAAAAGCCTGTAACCCCCGGTAGGGACAACGGCTGTCTGTGGGCGGCGCCAATTCTTCGCCAAACAGGGCCGCCGGGGCCACAATATCTTCCACCGCTGCCAGCAGCTCTTGCGCCGAAGGGTAACGGTTGGCCGGATTTTTGGCCAGCGTTTTGTGGATGACTTCTTCAATGGCGGCGGGCAAATCCGGGTTGAGTAGGCGTGGCGGGGGCGGGGTCTCGGAGATATGCTTGAGGATTAGGGCCACTGCCGATTTGCCGCTAAAGGGCAACGCGCCGGTGGTCAACTGGTACAACATCACGCCTAACGAATAGACATCGCTGCGCATATCGCCCAGCTCCCCGGCGCACTGCTCCGGCGACATGTATTGGGGCGTGCCGCTGACCGAACCAGGGGTGTCCAATCGTTCCGCGTCCACGATTCTCGACAGGCCAAAATCGGCCAGAACAGGCTGGCCCTGCTCGGTGAGCAGAACGTTGGCCGGTTTTAAATCCTGGTGGGTAATGCCCTGGGCGTGGGCATAAGCCACAGCCCGGGTGATTGCCTGAAAAAGATGGAGGGCTTCCGCCAGGGGCAGCCGTTCTCCTTTGGCCTGGAGAGCTTGTAAGCGACTCTCCAGCGTTTCACCCGGCACAAACTCCATGACCATGTAAAAGACGTCGTCCTCAACATCAAAATCATGGACCTGCACAATGGAGGGATGGCGCAAGCCGGCCACAATTTTAGCCTCGCGTTCAAAACGCTTGACCGCATTCGGGTCGCGCATCAGGTAAGAGTGAATGGTCTTGATGGCGACATTTCGCTCAAGTCCTGGTTGGAAGGCTTTGTAGACCGCACCCATGCCGCCGCGGCCCAGGAGGGTTTCAATTTTATATTTACCGAGTTGTTTATCGGGCCGGTCGGTCATTATCTACCTGCCATTTCAACAAAGGTGGGTTGGCGTCGCCAGAGGGTGAAATGCTCGATGGTTGTTTCCAGGTAGTAGTGGTTGTTGAGATAAGATTTGAATTCCGGGAAGTCGTTCAAAAATTGGCGGGAGGTTTTGGGCATCAGATTATTGACGTCCTGGTCCAAAATCAGGATGTAGAGGGGAGGGTTGGCTTGGAGGGCTTGCATGAACTCGGCCCGGTACGCCTGCTCTACTACGTTCTCGCGCCCGCGAGAAAGGGGATAGTTATAGCCAAACCGGGTGGGAGAGGGTCGTCCGCTGAGATAGTTAACCAATACCTCAAAACCCCAAACCAGCACCGGGTCTTGAGCCGTGGTGCGGGCGGCGAGGTATTGAGCTACTTTTTGGTCGGCTTTGAAGGAGAAGTCGCCCCAGCCGTAGGTGCCAAAACCCTCATAATAGGTGTCCCAGGAAGCATAACCATTAACGCGCAAAGCCCAACGCAAAATGGACTGGGTGGGGGTTATCAAGGCCAGGATCAAAACCAGGGCGATGGTGGCAGTGGCGAACCACTGATAAGAAGCTGAGACTACGTTTTTTTGGATCCACCCGCCTTTTAAGTGCGCCAAACCTACACCAGCCGCCAAAGCCAGGGGGCCATAAAACAACAACCAATGATAAGGATAGTATTTTTCTTGAACCAAAACACACAGCAGGGCCAGAACAGTCCAGGTGATGATGACGGCCGCAGCGGGCCGTTGTTGCGACCACAGGACGGCGATCCCCAGCGCGGCGGGCAGCAAGGTAATGGCTACCCAACCTTGCTGCATAAAGCCAAGCACCAGCAAGGCATGGTCCAGAAAACCATAAGCATGCGCCAGGCGATGCACCGAACCGTTGAAAACAAATTGGATCTGCAGCAGGTCGGCCAGCGCGCCCTGGTAGGCAAACCAGGCCAGGGTGAAGGCAATAACCAGACCACAAAAGGCGATCCCAACCAACACAGGCCAGACGAAACGAAGCCGGGAAGATTTTTTGTCGGTAGGGGATAGGGGTTGCGGCAGTCCAATTTTTGGAGCAAATAGTGAGCCGGAGAGAGGGGATATAACAACCAATAAAAGGAAACCGGCATAGATAGGTTTCACCAGGCAACAAAGCCCAATCATTGTTCCGGCGATAGCGGCTGACTTCAGGCCAATAATTTCTCCTTTATTTATGAGGCAGGCTACAGCGACAGCCAGCAGCATCGCCGCCCAACCGTCGGGTTGAGCCGTCATCCAATAGCCGCCGCCGGCATACCAGAGGGTAAAAAGAGCAACGGCCAGACGGGCGGCGGTGTTATTGGATAGTTTGCCGGCAATCCGCCACAGGGCGGCCAAACCCAGCGCCAAAAAGCAGAGATCCAACAGCCTGATCCCCCACATGGTTCGGCCAAATAAAAATTGAGCCAAGGCGTAAACATAATGCGGGGCAGGGCCTTTGACCTCCCAAGCGTCTCGATAGGGTGTGCCGCCGTTCAGAATAACATCGCCAACCCAGGCAAAGATGCCTTGATCATGGCCAAAGGGCCACCATAACGAGCTAATGGCCCAGGTAAGCATGAAGGCTACTAAAGCTAACCAGGGTAAATCTTTCTTCACCATAAGTTGACTCCCCCAACAGATCGGCCAAAAACAAAAACTGCTTCCGCGCCAATGCGGGAAGCAGTTTTGACCGATAACAAGTCCATACTTCAACGGGGTAATCAGATAAAGCTGTTAAATTGCCACTGCTCCCGCACGGGGCACTCGATATAGTATTAATAATTATATCATTAAATAGCCAAGTTGGGGCAGTTTTAGTACCAATTTATCATGGGTTGATTTCTGATGCATTGTGGGTGGGTGAACTGGCGAGGTAGGTTTTTTTCATTCCTGCATCTATAATTTTAGCCTACCATTGCCGCTGCTGTTTGGCCTTTTTTTCGTCGCAAAAAGAACTTGGTGACCTCGGCGGTAATAGGCGCGATAAACATAAACGGTAGTATCACCAACCAATCGCCTAAACTTAGAGGTACCGTGCTAAAGAATGGTTGTAGAAACGGCACGTAGAGCACTAACAACATCAACAGCATTGAGGCAGATGTAGCCAGCACCATCCAGCGATTTGTGAAAATACCAATGGAAAATATTGACTGATGTTCAGAGCGAGAGGTGTAGGCTCGCAGGAGTTCCGAACAGACCAGGGTGGTGTAAGCCATCGTTTGAGCTGGCAAAAGCTGGTTGGGGAAACGAGACAGAGCGATCAAAAAAACACTCAAAATGGCAACTGTGTCGGCCAGAGAGACGGCAGCAATACTAATAGCCATATCACGGTTGATGACCGGTTCCCGGGTAGGGCGGGGCTTTTGCTTCATAATGTCAGCCTCTCCCTCCTCCAGTCCCAGCGCCAGCGCCGGCGCGCCATCGGTGACCAAATTCAGCCAGAGCAAATGAATGGGCCGGAAGGGAATGGGCAGTCCCCCTAACATAGAAAAGAAAATAATCAAAATTTCGCCCACGTTACAGGCAAGCAGGTAAAACACAAATTTACGAATATTGGCATAGATCACCCGGCCCACTTCAATGGCCGACACAATGCTGGCATAGTTGTCATCGGTCAGCACCATGTCTGCCGTTTCTTTGGAGACATCGGTGCCGGTAATGCCCATCGCCACGCCAATATTGGCCCGTTGCAAAGCAGGCGCGTCGTTTACGCCATCCCCGGTCATAGCCACAATGTGGTGCCGCGCCTTGAGCGCCTCTACAATTTTAACCTTGTGCTGGGGTGAAACCCGGGCATAAACTTCTACCTGCTCAACAATGTCCACAAACGCCTCATCGCTGATTTGATCCAGTTCCGCCCCGGTAAGCACTTTCCCCTGCGGCGATAACAAGCCAATTTCTCTGGCAATGGCCACCGCTGTATCCCGATAGTCTCCGGTTACCATTGCGCTTTTTAGCCCGGCTGTTTTGGCCACCTGAACTGCCTCTTTCACTTCCGGTCGGGCGGGGTCAATCATTCCTAGCAGGCCAATAAAAACTAAATCCTTTTCTACAATATCCGGCGAAGGTTCTGCCGGTAATTTCGCTAAGGGCCGGCAGGCCACACCTAACACCCGCAGGGCCTGGCGAGCCATATCCTGATTGGCGGCCAATATCTCCTGACGTTTCTCTTCAGTTAAAGGTTGGACCTGACCATCTTCAACAAAAGAGGCGCAATACTCCAGCACAATGTCGGGCGCTCCTTTCACAAAGGCAATCAGCGGCCTATCACCAAAGATAGAGGCCGGAATTTGTTTGTTCGACGTTTCAACTTGGTGAATGGTAGTCATGCGCTTGCGTTCTGAGTCAAAGGGGATTTCCATTACCCGGGGTAAAATCTTTTCCACTTCCAACCGAGACAGTCTCGCCTTGCCCGCTGCCGTTATCAGCGCCCCTTCGGTTGGATCACCGACTATTCGCCAGGCGCGATCCTCTGTTTCTGCCCCCTCTTCCAGTCTGGCGTCGTTACACAACAGCCCTCCGTGCAAAAGAAACGAAACCATCATATCCGTGCGAGGATCAAAGAGTTGCTCTTTATCTGTGTTATCTGAAACGTAAAAGAATTCCCCAACAGGATTGTATCCCTCCCCTGTCACCCGGAACACCTTTTTATCCACCCATCCCCTCACCACCACCATCTCATTCTGGGTCAAGGTTCCGGTCTTGTCCGAGCAAATTACCGTAGCGCAACCCAGCGTTTCCACGGCCGGCAGTTTCCGAATTAGCGCATGGCGGCGGATCATCCGCTGCATGCCCAAAGCCAGACAGATGGTTACTACCGCCGGCAATCCCTCCGGCACAGCCGCAATAGCCAAGCTTACCGCAACCAGAAACAGTTCGACAATTTCATGCCTGTTTCCTCTCAGGTAAGTGGCTATCCCTTCGGTAAAGGCAACCATCAAGCCGGTATCGCGCAGAATGCCAATGACAAAGATGATGGCACAAATCGTCAGAGCGATGATGCCCAGCCATTTACCCAGTTGATCCAGTTTTAATTGTAAGGGAGTAGCTTCATCCTCATAAGTTTGGAGCATCTCGGCAATAAGTCCAATTTGAGTTTGCATCCCTGTGGCTGTCACCAGCCCCTTGCCCCGGCCATAGGTGACAATGGTGCCCATAAAGGCTGAGTTTGTCCGATCCCCCAGGGGAATATCCGCTTCCAATACCAACTGGGCATTTTTGTTTACCGGCACCGATTCTCCGGTCAGTGCCGCTTCCTCTATCTTCAGGTTGACGCTTTCCACCAGGCGCACGTCTGCCGGAACATAGTTGCCTGTGTCCAGCACCACAATATCCCCGGGGATCAAGGCCCGGGCCGGAATCGTGATCTGACGGCCGTTACGGATGACGCTGGCGTTAGGCGCGGCCATTTTCTTCAGGGCGGCCAGGGCTTGCTCTGCTTTGGATTCCTGAACGACTCCCAGGGTAGCATTCAACACCACAATCGCCATAATCGCCGAGGCGTCAATATATTCCCCCAGAACCAGGGAGATGGCGGCGGCTACAACCAAAATAATAACCAGAAAATTGTTGAACTGATCAAAAAGCAGTTTAAAGAAACCCGGGCGGGGGCGTTCCATTAACTCGTTGGGACCATATTTTTGCAGCCGGGACTGGCTTTCATGATCGCTCAGTCCGCGCTGTAGGTCGGTCTCAAATTCACTCGCTACGCGCTCAATAGAAAGGCTGTGGGTTTCAGAGACTTTCATTCAACAAGCTCCAGTCAGTTTTTACACTTAAGGTTATCGGGATGGTTCATCTCTTACGAATAGTTAAGTTGACACTTTTCAAATAGGCGAAAATCTATATGAGTGTTAATCCAAGAAAATAACCT